>CALCGR010000165.1 GCA_937901025.1 uncultured Bacteroidales bacterium | reverse complement strand
CCCTTTCACTTTGTAAGCAATGTCATTCTCAGTCATAGTTGTATTATTTTTGCGTTGTTTGCACCAAGATTACCTCTTTCCCCATCTCCATCTTTGAGAAAGCAAAGAGTTTCTTGCCGAGGTCAACAGTCGTTGATTGACCGCATAGCCACGAAGCATGTAGTCTTTGAGAATCTTATTTGCCCATTGGCGAAAACGCGTGCCGACTATTGATTTTACACGATACCCAACCGAAATTATAACATCTAAGTTATAAAACTTAGTCTTATATGATTTACCATCTGACGCAGTTAGTAAGGATTCCTTACATACTGACGATTGAGACAATTCTCCTTCCGCAAAAATATTCTTTATGTGAAGTGTAATATTATTACGACTAGTGTTAAACAACTCCGCTAATTGCGCTTGCGTTAGCCACACGGTTTCGTCTTCTACACGCACTTCAATTTTCGTTTGCTCGTTGGGCTGATACAGCACGATTTCATTTTGCTCGTTCATAATTTAATTGTTTTTTTGTTTCGCGATGCAAAATTACTACGACAAACTGCCAACTTTAGGCAGTATCTACAACAAAATACAAAAAAAGTGTTATTTTTGTTGCACTTTCTGCCACTTTCTATATCTTCCGCTCGGGTTAGTAAGACTTTCGCCGAGAAGAGACAGGGTGACACTTAGAGGGATGAGAGGTGTTCGAGGAAGATTTGGTAGCCGATTTCGCAATTGAGGCACTTGTCTTTCTGACAGAAATGCTGGAAGAGGTGAATCAGCGCCTGCGAATCGGCGGCGGTGCGGAGCTCCTGCCCCAGCAGTTTCCACTGCCGCGTAATCTGATTATCCTCCGCCGGAAGCTGCGCCAATAAACCCAAGGCGCGCTCCTTATCTCCCCGCGCATAGATATACGGAATCACCGTATTGATGATGAGCAACCGAATGGACTGCTCCCCGATGGCGGGCTCCATCTTAAAGAGCTCCGTCATCTGCGTCAGCGAGTCGGCATACACCGCCTTACTAAACAAAAACTCCGACTGATGCAGCAGCTGCGCAAACTGCCGTATCCGCACCTCAGGGAAGTTCTGCGGCCGCAAACGGAGGTACTTCCATAGCGAGGCGGAGATGGGCACGAGCCCGAACTTAGCTTGCAAGAACCGGTACTCGTTCCATAGGCGCGTCTGCCCCCGCTCCTCCGCATTCTCCGCTGTCAGTAACCCGCTCTGCCCCAGGAAGATAGCCGTCAGTTGGAAGAGGCTGTCCTTGTGCTTTTGCAGGCAGTTCAGGGGCGTCTGAATCGCCATCTGTTCGAAGGCTACGCCGTTGATATGGAACCCGAAATTATGGGCAAGGGTGATGTAAAAGGCGTCCTCCCAACTGCCCTGAGTGATAGCGAGTAACTGGTGTATCGCGTCGTTCTTGCAGTCGAGCCGCATCGTCAGCAGCGCTTTCTTCCAGCCCTCTTGCAGCAAAGACGGGTGCTGAATCAGCATCTGTCCGCATTGGAGCGAGTGGCTCCAAGCGTCCATCTGCTTCGCGTCGCGAACGAGCATCTGCACGTAATCTTGATGAATGGGGTAACTGAGTTCGCATTGTTCCACCTCGAGGCCGTTGGCGGTATAGACACGCTTATCCACGTCGCGTACCACGTGGAGGATCACGTTATTGTACGCGGGGTCTTGGTAATGCTTATGCTTGTACCAGTCCGACGAATGCACGTGAATCTCGATGTTCCCGTGCCATTCCTGCCCGCCGATCTTCACCCGCGCATCGAGGAAGTCCGGCCCCGCGTTGGTGTTATGCTGCCCGAGGGAGAGAACCTCGATGGGTTTGCCCGTAAACGTCACTTGCGGGAACGGGAGGAACAACCCTTGCTGCCAAATATAATGAAGGAGTATCTCCGGCATAGTTTTTTTTTGTTTCGCGGTGCAAAATTACTACAACAAACTGCCAACTTTAGGCAGTATCTCCGGCAAAATACAAAAAAAGTGTTATTTTTGTTGCACTTTCTGCCACTTTCTATATCTTCCGCTCGGGTTACTTAGATCTCCCGCTCAGCCTATAGGGTTATTCTTATCTCGCTTTGCTCGAACGATTAACCCTATCGGCTTATTTCGCATATTTGCGCCATCGCAATGGTCCACGCTTGCCTTTATGCCCGGCTAAAGCACGGGCGGCCCGTCGAAATTCGCTTAGTACGATGCCAAAGCTCCGCTTCGGCAGGGGTACCCGCGATTCCTCCTCAATTACGCTATATGTGCGAAGATTGAGCATCACACTGCTCAACGGCGCTAAACGAGGAACACGCCCGGGAGCCGCCCCGCGCACCGCAGGTACTACCGCCCAAAAATAGTGCGCAGCCAAGAGCACCGCTCGTCGGAATTCGCTTGGTACGATGCCAAAGCTCCGCTTCGGCAGGGGTACCCGCGATTCCTCCTCTCCCCAGAAAGTGGTACTTTCCGGGGACCCCATTGAGAGCGAGAGGGAGCGCCCCGCGGCAAGGGGCGACGGAACGCCCCGACGAGCGGACGCGACGCTATTAAAATCTTATAAGGGATTCAATTAAAATAGGTTGATCAATTTTTGGAAAGCTCCTACGGAGCAAAAATCTAACTAAAAATCTAATAGGAAAACCCCCAGAGCACCGCAGATAAGAAACCAATCGCCGCGGAAAGGAAGACACACACAAAACGCGGTCAAAAATGGCCGCGAGGTGGTCAACGTACCGAAAGACGAAGAAGGGAAACCTCCATCGGCACGAAGATCCGTACCGGGGCGGTGCACCCGAGACCCTCGTTGATGTAGAGTTTGGGGGTAGAGGAGTAGGGGTGTAGAGGAGTAGGGGCAGAATAGAGCCCACGCACCTCGTCGAAGAACCAGGAGGCGGGGGTCCAGGAACCGAACCGCAACTGACCGCAATGGGTGTGCCCCGCCAGGGTGAGCGGGATATCCGTGCGCTGCGCCTCCATCACTTCGTGATGCCACTGACTCGGGTCATGGGTCAGCAGCACCTTAAACCGCGCTGCGCCGTCGGTGGCTTTCGCCAAGTCCCCTTTCCGCAAGGGCGGATGCTCCTCGCGATGGAAAAAATGGAACGATTCATCGCTCTGGTTCATGCATCCGCAGATACTGATCGTATCCCCGCCGCGGATGATCTCTATATGCTCGTTATTGAGTACCTTCCAACCCAGCAGATCCGTCTCGAGACGCGTCATCGCGACCGCGATACTGTCCACATCGGGCGCAGAGCGTCCGTAGGGCAGGAAATCGTGATTACCCAGCACGGCAACAACGCCGTCCCGCGCCCTCATCTGCCTCAGTATCGGCACGAGCGAGGCGATCTCCGACGTATCTAAAGATACGAGGTCGCCGGTAAAACAGATGAGGTCCGGCTCCGCCTGATTGACGGTATCGATGATGCGGATTAGTTGGTCCTCATGCCCGAAGAAGGAACTCAGATGCAGGTCGGAGATATGGACGATCGTGTACCCGTCAAAGGAAGCGGGAAGGGCGTCGTAAGTCAGGGCGGTCTCGGTCTTTTTGAGCTCCCAACGGCCATAGTAATAGCCATAGGCTATCGCGGTCAAGGTGAGCGCTATCGCGAGCCCGGTAACGACGAGAAACGGAGTCCCCGCAGGGCGGGGGCGGCGACGCAGACGCTGAAGCCCCATCGCAAGGAGATACCCTACCCCACCGGCCAAGGCCAAGATCAGGCAGAAGAAGGCGATGATATAGACAAAAAAGCGAGACATAACCCAATTTTCGGTGCAAAGATATACAAAAAATTCCACATATGCAAATAAATTTGCAAAAATATTTGCGTATGTCAAAAAAAAGCAGTATCTTTGCACGCTGTTTTGTGAGTAAAAAACAAACACCATATAAATAAATTAAAGCATTATGCAACAGATTAAACTGAAAAAGGGGTTGGACATTCCGATGGATGGACGGGCAGCACGGACGTTAGGCAGTGCACGCAGACCGGCTATCTATAAGATTGTACCCGACCAGTACGCCGGACTGACACCGAAGATCATGGTGAAGGAAGGCGACAAGGTGAAAGCAGGCTCCGCCCTGATTCACGACAAGCAGTTTGAGGATTTGCTGGTGACATCGCCCGTAAGCGGAAAAGTCGTAGAGATTAACCGCGGCGAGCGCAGGAAAGTGATGTACATCGCCATCGAAGCGGATGCAACGATCGCGTACGAGACTTTCCCCATCGGCAAAGACGCAAACGTAAAAGCACTGCTGTTGCAGTCGGGTCTATGGACGTATATCAAACAGCGTCCGTACGACTGCATCGCGATGCCGAGTAAACAACCCAAGGCAATCTTCATCACCACGTTCGACAGTGCGCCGTTAGCGCCGGACTATGCGTTCGTGATGCAAGGCAAGGCGAACCTCATCCAAGCCGGTATCGATGCACTGAGTCAGCTGGCTCCCGTCTATGTAGGCCTCAATGCGAAGCAGGCGGTAGCGGAGTTCGCGGGCCTAAAGAACTGCACGAAGTACAGCGTGGAGGGTCCCCACCCCGCCGGGAACATCAGCGTACAGATTAACCACGTAGCCCCGATAGCGAAGGGCGAGACGGTGTTCACGGTGAACATCCAGGATGTAGCCCGTATCGGAAAGTTCTTCCAAAAAGGAATCGTAGATCAAGAGCGCGTGATTGCCTTAACGGGCGACATGGCCTATCAGCCGCAATACTACAAGATGTTACCGGGAATGGCGATGGGAGCGTTCGTAAACTGCAACGCCCACAAGGAGTTGGCGGTACGCTATATCTGCGGAAACGTGCTGAGCGGAACGCAGAAGGCAGCGGACGAGATCATCTGCTACCGCGCTAATCAGATTACGATTATTGCCGAAGGTACGGAGAAGCACGAGTTCATGGGCTGGCTGCTGCCGCGCGTACACGACTACAACGCGACGATGACGGATCCGGCCAAGGGATTGGATTGCGGATTGTTGCGCTGGCTGTTCGGTGAGCGTCACTACCAATGGGATGCCCGCGTGAAAGGCGGTCGCAGAGCGATCATCGTGAGCAACGAATATGACAAGGTCTTCCCGATGGATATCTATCCGGAGCAACTCATCAAAGCGATGATTGCGGGGAATATCGATAAGATGGAGCAATTAGGTGCGTACGAGGTAGCGCCGGAGGATTTCGGGCTATGCGAGTATATATGCACGTCAAAGATGCCGCTGCAAGCGATTGTGAGTGAGGCATTGGCGAACTTAAGAAAGGAGGTAGAGTGATGAAGACGTTTTATGAGGTATGGAAACAGTTCGGTAAGAACTTCGAAGAAGGCGGGAAGCTGAATAAGTTAAGCAGTTTTTACGACGCCTTTGATACGTTCCTGTTCACCCCGAGCACGACGGCGCGCAAGGTAGGCGCCCATATCCACGACGGCAACGACAGTAAGCGCACGATGATCATAGTCGTATTGGCTTTGGTGCCGGCTTTGCTATTCGGTATGTTCAACACCGGTTACCAACATTTCCTGGCTACGGGCGAGATAGTGAAGGGCGCAATGACGTGTGCTCTGTTCTGGAAAGCCTTTGGCTTCGGTCTGCTGGCAGTATTACCGTTTATCATCGTATCGTACGTAGTAGGACTGGGTATCGAGTTCACGGTAGCGCAGTTCAAGCACGAAGAGGTAGCCGAGGGATTCCTTGTAACGGGATTCCTCATTCCGCTGATTGTACCGATTGGCACTCCGTTATGGATGGTAGCTATTGCTACGGCTTTTGCGGTAGTATTTGCCAAGGAATTGTTTGGCGGTACGGGATATAACATCTTCAACGTAGCGCTTATCACGCGTGCGTTCCTATTCTTTGCTTATCCGTCGCACATGACGGGTGACGAGCCGTTCATTCGCACGGCAGGCACCTGGGGTTGGGATAACGGTAAGACGTTGGTCGATGGCTTCAGTGGTGCTACTCCGTTGACGGAGATGGCCACGAGTGCCGATGCAAGTTTTATGCCGGCAGACTTCTGGACGATGTTCAACGGATTGATTCCCGGTTGCGTAGGTGAGACCTGCTGCTGGGCAATCTTGTTGGGTGCAATCCTACTGTTATGCACGGGTGTGGCTAGTTGGAAGATCATGGTATCAATCCTGGCTACGGCCGGTATTACGGCTGCGTTGGTGAACGCTTTTGGTCCGGAGACGGCGATGGCTAATTATCCTTGGTACATGCATCTTATCTCGGGCGGTTTGCTATTCGGTGCCGTGTTCATGGCCACCGACCCTGTGACGGCTGCTCGTACGGAAGCAGGTAAATGGATATACGGTGCGCTGATTGGTTTTATGGTGATTGTGATTCGCGTCTTCAACGCAGGTTATCCCGAGGGCATGATGCTCGCTATCCTGCTGGGTAATGCGTTTGCACCGCTGATTGACTGGTGTGTGATTCGAGTTAATGTTAATAAACGTCTTAAAAGAGCATAACTATGGCAAAACAATTTGTATGTAAAGTGTGTGGATACATCCACACCGGAGATCAAGCTCCAGACGTATGTCCGCAATGCAATCAAACGAATTGCTTTGAGGAAGTGAAGAAAAAACGTTTCTCTACGGAGTCAAATGGATATACAATCATTTATGCCACGGTGTTGGTAGTGATTGTAGCGGTAGCGTTAGCGGCCGTTAGTCAGGTGCTGTCGAAGCGTCAGCAAGCGAATGCGTTGTTGGACAAACAGAAACAGATATTGGTAGCGCTTAATCAAGATGTGAATGCGGCAGCGGATCCGGCTCAGTTGTATATGGAGTTGTGTGAAGACACGATCTCTTGCGGCGAGACGGAAGTGTATGTATTCAATGTAGAAGGTGCCACGAAGTATGTACTACGTCTCCACGGACAAGGTCTATGGGGCGGTATTGGTGGTTATTTAGCTTTGGACGAGGATAAGAACACGGTCTTTGGTGTGAACTTCAACCACGAAGGAGAGACTCCGGGTTTGGGTGCAGAGATCACCACGGCTAAGTTCCGTAATCAGTTCAATGGCAAGCATATCAAGGATGCCGAGGGTGTTATTCGTTCGATTGCGGTCCTCAAGTCCGGTAAGGCAGCAGAGCAAGGTCAAGAGCAGGTAGATGCTTGGGCCGGTGCCACGATCACGTCTACGGGTGTGAATGATATGTTGGTAGCTAACTTAGCAGAGTATGCCACGTTCTTGAACGAAGTAGAATCCAATGAAGAAATGGAGGTCAAAGATGTTAAGTAAAAACACGAAAGAGGCTTTTGTTAATCCTCTGAATTTGAATAACCCTGTGCTGGTACAGATTTTAGGTATCTGTTCGGCGTTAGCGGTAACGGTACAACTCAAGCCGGCGTTGGTGATGGGTGTATCGGTAACGATTATCGTAGCGTTATCGAACGTGGTTATCTCGCTGATCCGCAAGTCGATTCCGATGCGTATCCGTATTATTGTACAGTTGGTAGTAGTAGCGGCGCTGGTAACGATTGTGAGTGAAGTGCTTAAAGCGTTTGCTTACGATGTAGCGATGCAGTTAAGCGTATATATCGGATTGATTATCACGAACTGTATATTGATGGGACGTCTGGAAGCGTTTGCTATGACGAACAGTCCTCTGGAATCGCTGATGGATGGTCTGGGTAACGGTTTAGGTTATGCAGCCATTTTGGTTATCGTAGCTTTCTTCCGCGAACTGCTTGGTAGCGGAAAGTTGCTCGGTTATCAGATTATCCCCGAGAGTTGGTACATTACCAATGGCGGATGGTACGAGAACTGCGGAATGATGCTTATGCCGGCTATGGCGCTGATATTAGTAGGATGTGTCATCTGGGCTCACCGCTCAATAAATGAGGAGAAAAAATAATGGAACACGCAATTAGTTTATTTGTTCGTACGATTTTTGCGGACAACATGGTGTTTGCCTTCTTCCTGGGAATGTGCTCATTCCTGGCGGTATCGAAGGATGTAAAGACGAGTCTGGGACTCGGTATCGCGGTGATCTTTGTGCAGACCATCACGCTGCCGATTAACTACCTGTTGCAGACGATGGTGCTGGAGCCGCTGGGCTTAGGGTACCTGAGTTTTATATTGTTCATTGCGGTTATCGCGGCCATCACGCAGCTGGTGGAGATGATCGTTGAGAAAGTAAGTCCGTCGCTGTACGCGACGCTGGGTATCTTCCTGCCGCTGATTGCGGTGAACTGCGCCATCATGGGTGGCAGTCTGTTCATGCAGCAACGCGTAGGACTGGATCCCGAGAACGTGAAGGCGATTGCGAATATCGGCGACGCGTTTGCGTTCGCGGTAGGTAGCGGTCTTGGCTGGATGCTGGCGATCGTGTGCCTGGCAGGTATTCGCGAGAAGATGGAGTACAATGATGTACCGAAGCCGTTGCAAGGTATCGGTATTACGTTTATCACGGTAGGTCTGATGGCTATGGCATTTATGTGCTTCAGCGGACTGAATATTTAAGGAGGGACGAACTATGGATTTAACAGCTATTTTGACGGCCGTCATCGTTTTCTTGGCCGTGATATTATTGCTCGTGATCGTACTGCTGGTAGCGAAGCGTTACTTAGTTGCCAGCGGCGATGTGAAAGTGACAATCAACGGGGATAAAGAGTATGCTATTCCTGCGGGCGGAACGCTGTTGGCGTCGCTCGGCGAAGCCGGTGTACACCTGCCCTCCGCTTGCGGTGGTAAAGGTAGTTGCGGACAGTGTAAGTGTCAAGTGCTCGAAGGCGGTGGCGACATATTGCCGACGGAGACGGTACACTTCAGCCGTAAGCAACAGAAAGAGCACTGGAGACTCGGATGTCAGGTGAAGGTGAAGAATGACCTGCAACTGAAGATGGACGAGTCGATCCTGGGTGTAAAAGAATGGGAATGCGAAGTGATATCGAATAAGAACGTGGCTACGTTCATTAAGGAGTTCAAGGTGAAGTTGCCGGCAGGCGAGCACATGAACTTCGAACCGGGTTCGTATGCGCAGATCCGCATCCCCGCGTACGATATCGATTATGACAAGGATATGGATAAGAGCCTCATCGGCGACCTGTACTTAGGCGCATGGCAGCACTTCGGTCTGTTCGGACTGAAGCAGAAGAACACGGAGCCTACGATCCGTGCGTACTCGATGGCTAACTATCCGGACGAGGGCGATATCATCACGCTTACCGTTCGTATCGCTACCCCGCCCTTCAAGCCGAAGGATCAGTGTCCTAACGGACCGGAGTTCATGGATGTGCCGTGCGGTATCGCCTCCACGTATATCTTCTCGCTCAAGCCGGGCGACAAGGTGATGATGAGCGGACCTTACGGGGAGTTCCGTCCGGTCTATGACAGCAAGAAAGAGATGATCTGGGTCGGCGGTGGTGCCGGGATGGCTCCGCTACGTGCGCAGATCATGCATATGTTGAAGACAAGACAGTGCCGCGACCGCGAGATGCACTATTTCTACGGGGCACGTGCAATTGACGAGGTGTTCTTTATGGAGGACTTCCTGGCACTGGAGAAAGAGTTCCCGAATTTCCATTTCCACCTGGCGTTGGACCGTCCGGATCCCAAGGCCGATGCGATGGGAGTCAAGTATACGGCAGGCTTCATTGCTCCTGTGATGGGGGATACGTACCTCAAGCAGCATGAGGCACCCGAGGATATCGAGTATTACCTGTGCGGACCTCCGATGATGAGTAAGACGGTGATTGACCTGTTGCACTCGCTGGGAGTGGCGGACGAGGATATTCGGTACGATAACTTCGGCGGATAAATATGTTAAGGAACGCGTGCGTATGTGCGCGTTCCTACTTTTTGTTTATGAAGATAGGTATTTACGGAGGGAGTTTTAACCCGATGCACTATGGACATACGGGCCTCGCGAAGTGGGTGATCGAAAACACCGACCTGGACGAACTATGGCTGATGGTGAGCCCGAATAACCCACTGAAGGACAGCGCCTTATTAGGCGGAGAGGATGAAAGGCTGAAAGGCGCGAAGGAGGCGATAGCCGCCCTCCACGACCCGCGGATACGGGTGTCGGATTTCGAGTTCTCCCTACCCCGCCCGTCGTATACGGCGGAGACGCTACGGCAGCTGCGCCAACGCTACCCCGAACACGAGTTCGTGCTCGTCATCGGAGAGGATAACTGGGCAATCTTCGACCGGTGGCGCGACTATAAAGAGATTCTGAGGCTACACAAGGTACTGGTGTACCCGAGACGACCGCTGCGCTGTACGACCGCTGACGCTGAAAGACCGGCTGCGCCTGAAGGACCGCTGACGCTGAAAGAACAGATGGGGGTGACATTCCTACGGAATGCACCATATTTCGATATTTCCTCCACGGAAATCAGGAGGAGAGGAGTAGAGGGGTAGAGGAGTAGGGAAAATAAAGAAAAAATACAAATTTATTTGTATATGTCAAAAATTTTTTGTACTTTTGCAGCCAATTTATAAAATTGGCTTTGATTATGAAAAATATTGCCTTTATTATTAACCCGATTGCGGGAACGCAGAACAAGAAGAAACTGCCGAAACTGATTATCCAAACCTTGGACCCTAACCAATGGTTGCCGAACATCGTCTTTACCGAGCGTCCGGGTCACGCCGAGGAACTGGCCAATCAGTTTGCTCAGATGGGTTTTGACGCCGTTGTCGCCGTAGGCGGGGACGGCACCGTGAACGAAGTAGCGCGCGGCGTGCGCGACACGAACACCGCCCTGGGTATCATCCCGATGGGGAGCGGGAACGGTTTTGCGCGTCACCTGAATATCCCCATGCGCCTCAACCGCGCTTTGGAGGTGCTCAATCACTGCGAGCCTATCTACGCGGATTACGGCCTGGCGAATAACCACGTGTTCGTCACCACCTGCGGCACGGGTTTCGACGCGATGATAGCCGAACAGTTTGCCGCGGCAGGGAAACGCGGGTTTAAGACGTATATACAGAAGATCGTAGAAGACCTGATATCCTATAAGTCGGAGAACTACCATATCGTAGCCAACGATAAGAGCCGACTGGACATCAACACCTCCGCTTTCCTCATCACCTTCGCCAATGCCAACCAATGGGGCAACGAGGCGTACATCGCCCCCAAGGCGAGTGTACAAGACGGGAAGATGGATATATGCATCATGAGTAACAAAGCCGTGTTCGCAGCCCCCGTCCTGGCGGTAGGACTGTTCACGAAGATGCTGGATAAGAGCCTGTTCATGGACGGTGCCCAAGCGAAGGACGTGACGCTGTATCGCGAACAAGAGGGCCCGTTCCATATCGATGGCGATCCCGTACAGATGAGTAAAGATATCCATATACAGATTGTAGAAGATGGACTCAAAGTCCTCGTAGAAAAACGCTTCTAAAACTAACGACTAATAACTAACGACTAATAATTATGACGATTAAATTTATCAATCACAGCGACAATCCGCTGCCGAAGTATGAGTCCGAAGAAGCCGCATGCATGGACCTGCGCGCGTTTCTTCCCAAACCGATTACGTTACAACCCCTGGAGCGCAGTCTTGTACCTACAGGCCTGTTCATGGAACTGCCCCGCGGATACGAAGCGCAGATCCGTCCGCGCAGCGGACTGGCTCTCAAACGCGGACTGACCGTACTCAACACCCCCGGCACCATCGATGCCGACTACCGCGGCGAACTGTGCGCGATTATCATCAACCTCAGTAACGAACCCCAAACGATTGAGTCCGGCGACCGTATCTGCCAGATGCTCATCTCACCCGTAGAACGACCGGAGGTATTCGAAGTCGATATCCTCGAACAAACCGCCCGCGGTACCGGAGGCTTCGGACACTCAGGAACGAAATAGTTGAAAGTTGAAAGTATTGAGAAGCATATTATTGCTTATTTCATTGTGCATTGTGCATTGTGCATCGTGCACTGAGGCGGAAAGGCTGGCACAGTTTTACTACGACTTCTATGCCGCACGGCAGGCGATGGACCGCGGTCAATATGACCGCGCGTACTACCTGCTTACGCTCTGCCACACCATCCTCCCCGAGGACGGCAAGACGCTCGAGTACCTGGGTATCATCTACGATGCCCTCAAGCAAAAAGACGAAGCCGCCTCTTTTTTTACGCGCGCGTATGCATGCTCGCCTAAGGAGTTCTATCGTCATCACCTGAATTACCTCATCGAAGCCAAGGACTGGAACGAGGCCTTCCGCGTAGCCAAACAAGCTACCCGCGACAACGATGACGATCCCGATGCGTGGAACAGTCTGCTGCAAGTATCGATGCCCTTGGGCGACTACAAGACCGCTACACAGGCCGTGGACGCCATCGACCGCATCCTCGGACCATCGCGCTATACGGCCCTCGTGAGGTACGAGATTGCCATCCGTCAACCCAAGACCAAACCCAAGGACCTCATTCCTATCTACGAATCCGTCCTGGAACACGATCCCGACAATGCACTCATCCTCAATAACTACGCGTTCTTCCTCGCTACCCATAAGGGCGACCTCAACCGCGCCGAACAGATGAGTCAACGGGCCATACAGATGCAACCCGAGAACCCGTCGTTCCTCGATACGTACGGGTGGATATTGCACCTGAAAAAACAAGACATCCTCGCTAAGTTCTATCTCCAAAAAGCCCTGACGATCATCGGCGATCAACCGGGGAACATACAAATACGCAAACACCTTGGGAAAATTAAGTAACATAGGTTTAGCAGGTCTCATCCTGCTGATGGTCGGCTGTAAGAGTTACGAGTACGCCACCGTATCCCCCGAACAGACGCAGCCTCAGCCCGAGGAGTGCCACACCGTCTATGTGCCCGCTGCGCGGGCGAGCGTGACGATGGACCGCGACCAGTACACGGCCCGCGTAGCGTTCTCGACGACGAAGGACTCGCTCGTCATCTGGTCGATTCAACTCGTACCGGGGATGGAACTCTTCCGCGTAGAGGCCACGCCGAACGAGGTACTCGTATTCGATAAGACGACGATGACCTGCGTTCCGCTCTCTTACACCGAACTGAGTACCTACGTCTCCCCCGCCATCACGTTTGACGACCTGCAAGCGATAGCCACGGGCGAGATACTGCCCCTCGGCCGCACCAAGACCCTGCGGTCGTATACGGGACTGGGCAAGACCGTCATCCTGGAACTCGAGTACCCTCAGATACGGTGCAACGTGCCGGTGAACATGAACCGCCTCTCGCCCCTCCGCTTCGAGAGCAAAACATTAGAGACCTTGATGGAATGATGAAAAAGATATTGATTTTCATATTAATGTGTTGCTGGATACCGTGCGCGGGAGCGCAGGGTGTGAGTGCCTTGCAGAAGCAGCAGAAAGACCTGGAGAAGCAGATAGCCAACACGAATAAGATGCTGGAGCAGACGCAGTCGAATAAGAAAGCGACCATCACCAAACTCGAACTCCTCAACCAAAACATCAAAAACCAAAAAGCCCTCATCTCCAACCTCAACAAAGAGATATCTGCCCTCGATAACCAGATGAAGGGCCTGCAAGCCGACAAGAGTAAACTGCAATCCGAACTGACCGACCTACAGGACACCTACGCGAACCTCGTTCGCCAAGCCCACTACACGCAGATGCACCAGTCGCCCCTTATCTTCCTCATCACCGCCGCTAACTTCCAACAACTCGTGCGACGGATGCGGTATCTACGCGAGTTCGCCCAGTACCGTATCCAGCAGATAGAGAAGATATCTGCCAAGAAACAGCAGATAGAAGACAAAAACACCCAACTATCCGCCAACCGCAAATCCAAGCAGTCCTCGCTGACTACGCAGAAACGGCAGGCGGACCAACTCTCGCGCAATGAGCGTAAGCAACAGCAGATGCTCACCGATCTCAAAAAACAGGAGAAGGACCTCAAATCCAAACTCCAGAAACAGCAGAAACAGATTGCCGAACTCAATGCTAAGATTGAGAAACAGATCAAACAGCAGACCCTCTCCACGCCCTCCCTCACACAAGAGCAACAACTGCTCGCCGGCGGGTTTGAGGCTAACGAGGGACGACTGCCCTGGCCCGTGGCGCAAGGACATATATCCGGGGCCTTCGGCAAACACCCCCACCCTGTCTATAAGGAAGTAATCATCGAAAACAAAGGCATCTACCTCCAAACCACCAAAGGGGCTTCCGCCCGGGCAGTGTTCGACGGGGAAGTGAGCTCGTGCTTCGTGATGAACGACACCTACGCCGTCATCATCCAGCACGGTAACTACCGCACCGTCTATTCCGGCCTTAGCAAACTCAGCGTCAAGCAGGGGGACAAGGTGACCGCTAAACAACCCATCGGCACGATATACACCAATCCCGATGAGGATAACAAGACCGAACTCTATTTCCAAATATATAAAGACCGAAACATTTTAAATCCATCCTTATGGCTAAGCAAATAATTCCTTTTCTCCTCCTCTCGCTCGCCCTACTCACGGGCTGCAAGAAAGATGAATGGTTCGACTGGAAAGCCCGTAACCAAATGGTGCTCGAACAAGTCAAAACGCAACCTGGTTTTGTAACCACCGCTACCGGACTCGTCTATCGTGTCCTCCAAGACGACTTCCCGTCCGAGGCGGTACCCAATAGCCAGAGTTACGTCACTTGCTCCCCCTGCCTCGGTTACCTCATCAACGGCTACCGGTTCCAAAGTGCTCCCCTCGGCGGAATCCAAGTATCCGAACTCATCCCCGGCTTCCAAGAGGGTATAAAGAAAATCCACGCCCACGGCACCATCGAGATGTATATCCCTTACGAACTAGGCTACGGCGAAGAAGCCCAAGGTACCGAGGGTACCACCTCCTTCATCCCCGCCTACTCTACCCTCCATTTTATCGTTACCCTATCCCAAGTGTACTAATGAAAAAAATCGGTTTCATTGTGTTGGTCGCCCTACTCACCGCCTGTCATCAAGAGCCGCAGATACGTCTCCCGCAGCGACCGGTGAATATCGTCATCAAAGATGAGGGTATCCTCGTTCATTTTTTCTCGAACACCTGGGGCGACTTCGTCACTGCGGACGAGCAAGGCCTCCACTACCACGGCCAAACGATCTACCGCCAAGAGGGTACCGGAGCCTACGGCTACGGGGGTATCGTGACCGTCGTCACCAACAACACGACTAACCCCTATGCGTCCTTCGACCTGGCCTGTCCCCACTGCTACGAACAGCACGCTAAACCCGTACGCATCCACGTAGACGGGTGCTTCGCCACCTGCCCCGAATGCGGAGAACAATATAACATCGGTACCGGCGTAGGCTCCCCCGACAAAGGTATCTCCCATTATAACCTCCAACGGTATACCACCACCCGCCGCAGCGGGAGTATCCTCGTCACAAACTAATCATGCTATCCATCTATCAAGCCGGTGCCGGTTCGGGGAAAACGTTTACACTAACCCACGAGTATATCCGCCTCTTACTTGCCCATCCCGAGGATGAGCGAGCACATAACCATATCCTCGCCGTGACGTTTACCAAGAAGGCTACCGCCGAGATGAAACAGCGTATCCTGGCTCTGCTCAACGAAGCCCCCGACCCTAGCCCCGAACGGCAAGCCCTCATCCGTATCCTGCAAGACTATACCCACTTCGCCGTCTCCACCATCGACGGATTCTTCCAGATGGTCGTACGACAGTTTGCTCACGAACTCGGACTACCCGCCCTCTTTAACCTCTCACTCGACGATGAGGAGGTGGTGTCCCAAGCCGTGGACGACCTTATCTTCAACGACTGGATACGCGAATACACCATCGATAACATACGCGACGGCAAAGCCTGGAACCCTAAAGAGGATATCAAAGCCTTTGCCAAGGACCTCATGAAGGAAGAAGTGCAACGACTCCTGCCCTCTATCTCGTCCCAACTCGCCGACCCGACGTTTATGCACGCGTTCAAGTCCAAACTCACCCAAGCCGTGGAGGCTAAGGACAAGACCGCCATCGAGATCCGCAAACACTTCAACGAACTGGGCACCGTCGTAGCCATCGCCCGACAGATAGCCCTCACCAATAAAGAACAAAAACGACTCCCCATCAGCGACATCAACCAACTGCTGCTGCGCGTGACGCAAGCCTCCTCTACCCCGTTCATCTACGAGAAGATCGGTACCCGCTACCACCATTTCATGATTGACGAGTTCCAGGATACCTCCAAAGCCCAATGGCTCAACTTCCGTCCGCTCATCGAGGAGAGTAACGCCACCGGACACGATAACATGGTCGTAGGCGACGTGAAGCAGAGTATCTACCGCTTCCGCAATAGCGACTGGCAACAACTGGCGTTCGAAGTCCAACGCGACTTTCCCGACCATCGCCTCGAACCCATGCCCTATAACTACCGCAGCGCCGCCGAGATCGTCGAGACCAACAACTCCCTCTTTGCCCGCTATATCCCTTACGTGGCCGAACACTACACCAAAGCCATGGGCAAACACGCTCAACCCGAGCGCGCCGAACTCCTGAAATTTAGTTACGCTAACGCTCACCAAGAACCCAAATCCAAAGCCCACGGCTACGTGAACTTCACCTTCCTTCCCGCCGAGACATCGAAGGAAGCCGAGGCTATCGCCCTCGACCGACTGCCCGCACTGCTCGACAGTATCCTCCAACGCGGTATACCGTACCGCCAAATAGCCATCCTCGCGCGTTTCGGGAAGGATGTACAAGCCCTGTCACAATACCTCATCGAGCACGGCTATCCTATCCAAACGGCCGAGGGACTGCTACTCGCCCGCCACCCCGCGATAACCATCATCATCTGCTCGCTTATCCTCCAACTCAACCCACAGGATACCATCACCCGCGCACGTCTCCAACTCGCCCTGCAACAAGCGGGACGGGAAGCCGTCGACATCGCCGACCTTACGAACCTACCGCTCTACGACCTCATCCAATCCGTCATCGACACCTATCGTCTCGCTCACCTACCTAACGCTATCCCCTACCTCACCACCTTCCAGGATGTGGTCTACCAGTTCATCGAATCCCATCCTGCCCATATAGCCGCGTTCCTCGAGTACTGGCAACGCAAAGAGACAACGCTCCAAATTCCCTGTCCCGAGACGGACGCCATCCAGGTCATGACCATCCACAAAGCCAAAGGCCTCGAATGGGACGTGGTCATCCTCCCCTTCCTCAACTGGAGCATAGGACCGAGTAAGATTGACTCATCCAAACTGCTGTGGTGCGACACTACCAAGATCATCAACCCGCAATCCGAACTCACCCACGAACTCAATCTCATTCCCGTACAGTTTACCCAAAAACTGCTCGACACCGACTTCGTAGATGCTTACGCCGAGGAACTGATGAACCTCTATATGGATAACACCAACCTCACCTACGTCGCCTTCACGCGTCCCAGACGCGAACTCTATGCCTTCGGACAAGACTTCCATCTCGAGACCAAGAAGAAAGCCACCACCATCGGTCAAGCCCTCTCCACCCTCTATCCCGACGGCCTGACCGTAGGCAGCCTGACAGCCGAAGGCAACCCTACCCCTCTACACCCCTACTCCTCTACTCCCGACACCGCGCAGCGGTCCTATACCTATACCTCCGTTCCCCTCCACGGCCGCCTCACCCTCAAAACCCGCACCCTACCCACAAACACCCTACCCCCAAACACCCTACCCCCCTACTCCTCTACTCCCCTACTCCTCGATATAAGAGACCTGGGTATCATCATGCACGACTGGCTGGCCCTCATCGTTGCACCCGAGGATAGACAACCCGCCTTCGAGCAACTGAAACGCGAAGGCCGTATCCGTCCCGAGGACGAAGCAGAACTGCAATCGATGATGGAGCGGTTCATGACCTTCGCTCAACCCTACGGATGGTTCAATCCCCATGACGAGGTGCTGTGCGAACACGATATCCTGCTGCCCGAGACGGGGCATACCCTCCGACCCGACCGCGTGATGATTGACGGCTCTCAGGCTACCATCATCGATTATAAGTTCGGCTCCGAGCATAAAGAGGACTATCAGAAACAAGTCCGCGATTATATCACCCTCTTCACCCGTATGGGTTACCAAACCCGCGGATTCATCGTTTATGTACCCTTACAAAAAGTAGACCCCGTATCATGATCACCCGCGCACAAGTCATATCGATAGGAACCATCACCCGTCTCTTCGGCAAACAAGGAGCCCTGCTCTGCTTGACCACGAACGACTACTGGACCCTCAACCCGTCCACCTGGCTCATCCTATCCCTCAACCATATCCTCGTACCCTTCCGCGTCACGGAGTGGTACACGAAAGGTGCCGACGGCATCGTCTATACCCTCTCCACCGTCACCTCCGAACAAGACGCCCTACCGCTGATCGGCGCCGAAGCGTTTATGCTGCGCTCCGAACTATCGGAAGAGGCAGAGAACGCCGTCGCTTGGTCCGACCTCGTCGGGTATACCGTACTCGACACCGACCAAGGACCCTTAGGCACCATCACCTCCATCGACGAATCCACTGCCAATATATTGGCAACTATCCTCAATCCTCAATCCTCAATCCTCAATAGCCCGCAGGGCGCTAAATCCTCCCTCTTAATCCCTCTCCACGAGGACTTTCTCGTGTCCATCGACCCTGAGGCCCATCAACTCACCATCACCCTTCCCTATTTGTTGCAATGAAAAAACTCACTATACCCGAAATGCATCGTCTCACGCCTGAGCAGTTCCACGAGGCAAAAAAACTCCCGTTCGTTGTCGTACTCGATAACGTTCGCAGCGTGCACAACGTGGGGGCTGTCTTCCGCACCGCCGACGCCTTCCTCATCGAAGCCGTCTACCTCTGCGGCATCAGCGGCTGCCCGCCGAACGTGGAGATGCATAAGACCGCACTCGGTGCCGAACTCACCGTCGATTGGCGACACTTCGATTCTACGTTGGACGCTGTCACCGAACTCCACCAGCGCGGCTACCGCGTCTATGCCGTCGAACAAGCCCACGACAGCAAGACTTTAAAAGAAGTCTTACAGCGCAGCGGTCTTACAGCCGAAGGCGGTCCTTCAGCCGAAGGCGGTCCTTCAGCGCTAGCGGTCATCTTGGGCCACGAGGTCTTCGGCGTTCAGCAAGCCGTAGTGGACGCTTGCGACGGGTGTATCGAGATCAAACAATACGGAACCAAACACTCCCTGAATGTCAGCGTTACGGCGGGTATCGTAATGCACCACATAGCTACATGGATGAGAAACGAATAACATTATTAGCCCCTGCGCGCGACCTCACCGTCGCTAAAGCCGCCATACAAGCCGGTGCCGATGCTGTCTATATCGGTGCCCCTCGTTTCGGTGCGCGCGAGAAAGCCGCTAATAGCCTCGAGGACATCGCTGCCCTCGTTCGTTATGCTCAGCCCTACGGGGTACAGGTCCTTGTCACCCTCAATACGTTACTCACCGAGGAAGAACGTCAACCCGCCGTCGATCTGGCGTGGTCACTCTACCGCATCGGCGTCGATGCCCTCATCATCCAAGACCTCAGTCTGCCGGGCGAGGACCTGCCGCCGATTCGCCTCCACGCCTCCACGCAGTGCGATAACCGCACCCCGGAACAGGTGCAGCATCTCCAATCCCTCGGCTTCAAACGCGTCGTCCTTGCCCGCGAACTCAGCCTCGAGGAAATCCGCAATATATCAACTATCCTACAGCGCAGCGGTCTTACAGCCGAAGGCGGTCCTTCAGGCGAAGCCGGTCCTACAGCCGAAGGCGGTCCCATCGAGCTGGAAGCATTTGTCCACGGCGCCCTCTGCGTCAGCTATTCGGGTCGCTGTTTTATGTCGGAGCGGTTACTCGGCCGCAGTGCCAACCGCGGCTGTTGTGCGCAGATGTGCCGTATGGCGTACGATGTGCTGGACCGCGACTTCCACGAGGTCATCGACGATGAGGGTCAACCCATCCATCAGCGCTATGTCCTCTCGCTCCAAGACCTCGACCGCTCACTCTATCTCAAACAACTCATCGATGCCGGTGTCACGACCTTTAAGATTGAAGGCCGCCTTAAGGATGCCGACTACGTCACAAACATCGTCGCCTACTACCGCCAACTCCTCGATCAACTTATCAACTCTTCAACTCTCAACTTTAAAACTTCTCTCAACTCTAAACTCTCAACTCTCAACTTATCGTTTTCTCCGTGCCCGGAGAAAACCTTCCACCGCGGCTCTACCGATTATTTCCTTTTCGGTCGTACCCGACCCATGGCCAACTGGCTTACCCCTAAATCCACAGGCGAGAAGATTGGTGTGGTCATCAACAACCGCATCGTCTTAGACGAAGGCATCACCCTCCACAACGGCGACGGCCTCTGCGTCGGTAACCAAGGTTTTTATTATTCCGGCAGTCTTACAGCGCAGCGGTCCTACAGCGATAGCGGTCTTACAGCGTCAGCGGTCCTACAGCCGCAGGCGGTCTATCGCAACCACGACGCGGAGTTCCTGCGTTCCTTAAAGGCCGAACGCCGCGTGCTCGTCAACATTGACTTCCGCGATACCCCTACGGGCTTTGAACTCACCATCGGCGACCGCACCCAATCGTTCGACTATCCCCACGAACCGGCCAAGAACGCCGACCAAGCCCTCCAAACCATTCGTACCCAATTAGCCAAGTTAGGGGATACCCCTTACGAGGCACACAAGATAAACATTACATTAACGCAACCCTATTTTATACCCATCGCTACCCTTAATCAATGGAGAAGACAACTGACATCGAACCCCTCATGACCTGCCGTTACTGCATCCTTCATGAGATGAACCACTGCCGTAAACAGCGTCCGCTGCCGAGCGAGAAGGAACCGGCATACTTGCGCCTTGCTAATGGTACGATGGTCCGCCTTGTCTTCGACTGCACCCATTGCGAAATGAAAATCTATGAATATACTGCTCGGTAAAACATTAAGCGAATTGACGGCCCTCGCCACCTCCTTGGGCCTACCCTCTTACGTCGGCAAACAACTGGCGCAGTGGCTCTATGTACAGCGCGTCACGAGTTTTGACGAGATGACCAATCTCAGCAAATCCGCGCGTGCCCTACTCAGCACTACCTGCACCATCGGTCGCCACGCGCCCGTCACTTCCGCCACCTCCTCCGACGGCACTATCAAATATTTATTTGAAATCCCTACTCCTCTACTCCTCTCCTCCTCTACTCCCCAATTCGTTGAAGCGGTCTACATCCCCGACTCCGACCGTGCTACCCTCTGCGTCTCTACCCAAGCGGGCTGTAAGATGGGTTGCCGCTTCTGCATGACCGGTACCCTCGGCTTCCATGGCCACCTCCCCGCCTCCGAGATCCTCAACCAAATCTTTGAAGTAGATAATCTTGCAGCGCAGCGGTCCTACAGCGCAGCGGTCCTACAGCACAGCGGTCTAACAAATCTGGTCTACATGGGCGAAGGCGAGCCGATGGACAATCTCGATGCCGTCCTCACTTCCTTAGAGATAATGACCGCCTCTTACGGCCCCGCATGGTCACCGAAACGCATCACCGTCAGCAGCGTAGGACTCATTCCCGAACTGGAACGATTCCTTACGCAAACGCAGTGCCACCTGGCTATCTCGCTGCATAACCCCTTCCACGAACAACGGCTCGCTATCATGCCCATCGAACAGCGATACCCGCTGACGGATATCCTCACGTTCCTTCGCCAATTCGACTTTGCTCATCAGCGCCGTCTCAGCTTTGAATATATCTGCTGGGCAGGTGTCAATGATACCCCGCGACACGCCAAAGAACTCGTGCGCCTCCTCGGCAATATCCCCTGCCGCGTTAACCTCATCCGTTTTCATGAGGGCGTCAACCAACCCCTACCCGCCTCTGACGAACAGCAGATGGTCCGGCTGCGCGATTACCTCACTGCCCACGGCGTCACTACCACCATCCGCCGCTCCCGCGGGGAAGATATCCTCGCCGCCTGCGGCATGCTTGTCAATGCTCTGAAGAATGAATAGATTTTTATTTATCATATTATCCCTTGTAGTCACCCTACCCCTCTACTCCTCTACCCCCCTACCCCTCCGTATCTACGGCTACGTCATCGACACCGACAACCGCGGCATCGATATGGCTAACGTCTATATCCAATCAACGGCCCTCGGTACTACTACCGACCGTAACGGCTACTACGAACTGCAGATTCCGCCACAAGACACCATCCACCTCGTCTTCTCTATGGTCGGCTACCAAACCCTCATCCAGCCTATCATCCATCCCGTGGAGGGAATGAACATCAACGCCCAACTCTCCGCTATCGAACTGGCGGAGGTCACCGTACGCGGCATCCAACGCCAAACGGGTACCATCGAATCCATCGATGCCGCTACCACCCGCGTCATGCCCGATGCTACCGGCGGCAGTATCGAATCCCTCCTCATCACCTTTGCCGGAGTAAACCAAAACAACGAACTCAGTAGCCAGTATAACGTCCGCGGCGGTAGCTTCGACGAGAACCAAGTCTATGTCAACGGCATCGAGATCCATCGTCCCCTCCTCATCCGTAGCGGACAACAGGAAGGACTCAGTTTCGTCAATCCCGAGATGGTGGATAACGTCCGGTTCTCCGCCGGCGGCTTCAATGCCCGCTACGGCGACCGTATGTCCTCAATGCTCGACATCACCTACAAACGGCCTACCTCCTTCGAATCCTCCGTCTCGCTCTCCTTGCTCGGCGCCAATATCTATGTCGGTCACGGCAACGAACGCTATTCCCAGATGCACGGCCTGCGTTATAAGACCTCCGCGTATATGCTCGGAGCCCTCAAAACCGCCGGTAACTACCAACCCAATTACTTCGACTACCAAACCTACATCACATGGAAGGTAAAGGATTGGACCATGTCCTTCCTCGCCAACTACAGCCAGAACGATTATCGCTTCGTCCCGGACTCGCTTACCGAGTCCTTCGGCGGAACGGAGAATGCCAAGAACCTATCCATCTGGTACGAGGGTCAAGAGAAAGACCTCTTCCGCACCGCGTTTGCGTCCTTGAGCGCCAAAGGCCACGTATCCCCCGAAGTCTCCCTCTCCTTTGACCTTAGCGGCTATTACACCAACGAACAGGAGAACTTCGACATCACCGGCGAGTATGTCCTTTCCGGTACGGAGGCTCTCGCCACCGGCCTCTACCACGAACACGCCCGCAACCGGCTCCAAGCCGGCATCGTCACTTTGTCACACTCCGGCCAATGGTCGCATCTTAATAATGACCTCACCTGGGGCATCAGTGCCCAAGCGGAACTGATATCCGACGTCATCTCCGAATGGCGCATGCGCGACTCCGCGCAGTATAGCCTGCCCTTCACCGAGAAAGGGCTCCCGCTCTTCTATTCGCTCAAAGGTACGACCGCCATGCAGTCCGCCCGACTCCAGGCGTATATCGAGAACACCCACGACTGGTATACCGATCGCGGCAAACTCATCCTTAATGTCGGAGCGCGACTCAACTACTGGACGTTTACCAACGAAGTCCTACCCTCTCCGCGGGCGAACCTTACGTTTATCCCTAACTGGAAACGCGACTTCAGCTTCCGCTTCGCTACCGGTCTTTATTACCAGGCACCTTTCTATAAGGAACTGCGGGATACCGCCACCGTGGACGGCGTCACCCGTATCACCCTCAATGACCACCTGCGCGCCCAACGCTCGGTACACGTCATCTTCGGTACCGACTATTACTTCCGCGCGTGGGGCAGACCCTTTAAGTTCGCCGCCGAGGCGTATTATAAGCACATCGACCGTATGGAGACCTATACCGTCGATAACGTACGCGTTCGCTATTCCGGACAAAACGATGCCCACGGCTTCGCCGCCGGTGTCGACCTTAAACTCTATGGCGAACTCGTACCCGGAGCCGATAGCTGGATTAACTTCTCCGCCGGTGCGGCGCGGCAGCAACTCAATGACCGACCCTCCCTGGGCTGGATACCTTCCCCTAACGAACAGCGTTGGTCGTTCTCTATGCTCTTCCAGGATTATATCCCGCAACTGCCCCAACTCATCTTCCACTTTAAGACTGTCTTTGCGGACGGCCAACCCTTTGCCGCACCTAACGACATCGCCTCGCAGAAGTCTTTCCGCACGTCGCCCTATAAACGTATCGACTTAGGGGCTACCTATGTCTTCAACCGGAAAACGAGTAAGTTCATGCGCAACCCCTCTGCCGACCACGTGAAGCAGTGGGCTATCCAGTTTGAAGTGTTTAACATCGTCGGTTGGAACAACGTGAACTCATATTTCTGGGTGAGCGATGCCGACGGCAACCTCTGGGCTAGCCCCAACTACCTCACCGGCAGACGATTTAATCTCAAATTCACCGTTGACTTGCAATGATCACCTCCCACTCGCCATATTGTTCACTCCTATCCCTCCCCGCTCGTCGGGGCGTTCCGTCGCCCCTTGCCGCGGGGCGCTCTTGCGCGGCGAT
>CALCGR010000164.1 GCA_937901025.1 uncultured Bacteroidales bacterium | reverse complement strand
CCGCTCGTCGGGGCGTTCCGTCGCCCCTTGCCGCGGGGCGCTCTTGCGCGGCGATTGGTTACTTACCTGCGGTGCTCTTGGCTGCGCACTGTTTTTTGGGGGTAGTACCTGCGGTGCGCGGGGCGGCAACGTTGAACATTTCGCGGCCATCTTTGGGCGCGCTCCTCGTCTTTTGCCGTTTTGCGTATCGCTCACTGCGTTTCCCGATATATCGGAAACTCTGCGCCTCCGGTGCCTCGTTTCCTCCCTCGCATCTGCGAAATCTGTGAGAGATTTCTTAAATTTTGAAAATAAATTTGCACATATCAAAAAAAAGTAGTACCTTTGTACGCATTTTTTAAATAACTGACTCGCTATGTTAGACAAAAACTTTGGTTATGTCCGCGTCGCCGACCAGTTTGTTAGTTGTTAATAATAGAAACTATGAAAAAAGGATTGATTACCATTCTTATTATTATTGTAGTAGCCGCTGCGGCGGGGGGCGTATGGCATTTCTATCTCCAACCTAAGATGCAACCCGTACCGCAATCCGTGCAACAAGTTGAACCGACACAACCCGCACCGCCCGAACCCAAGGCGCAACCCAAACCCGTTGCCAAACCGAAAGAAACGGTGGTGGAAGCCAAGCAGGAACTCCTGCCTCCGTCGACGAATAAGAAAGTCGTATACGAACCCGAGAAGGTGGCCAATCCGTTGCTGATAGGATTATGGGTGGAGGATGCCAATCCGCAACACTATAAACTCTATTTAGATGACCCTTGCGACGAGGAAGAAGGACTCTTCTGGGGCAAAGAGTGGGACGAATCTCAAAGCATCTATGAAGACGACCTCGTCTACCATGGCAACGGCTGGTTCAAGTGGTCCAAGACGAAAAAAGAAATGACGGAGATCAATATGTCTGACCAAGAAATGGTGGTCCCCAACCAATATACCATCGACAAATTAAACGACAGTGTTTATATTTACAAGAAGACTCCTAACCGCGTCTTCTCTTATCATCGTATTTAATTATGAAACGTATTGTATCATTATCGCTTATTCTCGTCATTACGGGAATAACGATGGCCCAAAGCAGCTATCAAAAAGAACTGGAAGCGTTCAAGAAAAAACAACAAGCCGAGTATTCTCAGTACAAAAAAGACCGGCAAGCCGAGTACGATGCTTATCGTAAGCAGATTAATGACGAATATGCCGAGTTTATGAAACACCGTTGGGAAGAGATGCAAGGCAAACCGGCGGAAAAACCTAAAAAGGAACCCGAAGTAAAGCCCGTCATCTACGTTGAACCTACACCCGAACCGGTGGTCGAACCTACACCCGAACCGGCACCGGAACCCAAGGTGGAACCGAAAGTAGAGCCGAAGGAAGAACCCAAAGTAGAGCCGAAGGAAGAACCCAAGGTGGAACCAAGGGTTGTACCCAAGGAGTTGCCGATTAAACCGGAAGTGGTAGTGATACCTGTACCTGCACCGGCCCCTAAACCGATTGCACCGGTACAACCCAAGGAGGGAAAACAACCATTGAAGAAGACCTCCATATCTTTTTACGGCTCGTTGCTGAGTGTCAACTTCCCCGAACCGGATAAGTTCAAATTGACGAATCTGGATGAGTCAACCTTAGCGGATGCTTGGAAACAGTTGGCGGATAAGAAATACGACGTTGTGTTATCCAATCTGCTGACAATCCGGGAGGAAATGAAATTGGTCGATTGGGGGTATCTGCGTTTGGTGCAAGAAATTACCAAAAAGCACTATGGCGCCACCAATGAGGCTACATTTATGCAGGCCTATCTGATGACCCAATCGGGGTACAAGGTGCGTTTGGCAAAATCACAGGATACGTTATATATGCTGGTAACGTGTTCGTATACATTGGTAGGCCGGAAATATTTCATTCTTGACGGTGAACCTTTCTATACGCTGGATAATGATGTCTCTAAGTTGCAGATATGTCCTGCTACCGTAAAAGATGAACAACCGTTGTCTATCCAAATATCGGCACTTCAGGCATTAAACAAGGAGTTGTCTGACAAGCGAACCTTACGGTCAAAGAAAGGGGTGAGCGTGTCAGTAAGCGTGAATAAGAACGAGATTGATTTCTACGAACAGTATCCTTGCGGATATCTTGGCAAAAAACCATGGTCTGATGTGGCAGTGTATGCCAATACGCCTTTAGACACTACCATCCAAGAACAGCTCTATCCGGCTTTCCAAAAAATGATTCAAAAGATGAATCAAAAAGATGCCGCGAATATCTTACTCAACTGGGTTCAAACGGCCTTTGAGTACGAATGTGATGATAAAGTATGGGGCGTAGAGCGCGCTTTCTTCCCTGCCGAGACACTGTTCTATCCGTATTGCGACTGTGAGGACCGTAGTATCCTCTTCTCCCGCCTTATGCGCGACTTGCTTCATTTAGATGTAGTGCTAATCTATTATCCGGGTCACTTGGCTACAGCAGTACATTTTACGGAGGATGTAAAAGGCGATTATATCACCTATGACGGAAAGAAGTATGTCGTTTGCGATCCTACGTATATTGGTGCACCCATAGGTGAAACCATGCCGGGTATGGATAACCAGACGGCTGAAGTCATTGTATTACAAAAGTAAAAAAAAAACAAAAATATTTGCATATATCAAAAAAAAGTTGTAATTTTGCAGCCGATTTTGCGCTTATGGCGGAGATAGAGGAACATATTGTAGAACTGAAAGCGCTGGAAGTCGGGCGTTATAACTTTGATTTTCAGTTGGATAGTTCCTATTTTACCTCGATCGAGAAGTCGGAATTATTGGGAGGATCCGTCCGCGTGATAGCGCAACTTAACTTGCGAGCAAACGATTATGACCTCACCTTGAGCGTGATTGGGAAGGTTGATGTGACTTGTGACCGTTGCTTGGAGCCCGTGAGCCTTGAGGTGGATGCCACCGAGGAGATGGCCCCGCTCTTGGACAACGTGAACGTAATCGACTTGAATTGGCTCGCTTATGAACAGATAGTAGTTAATCTTCCTCTGGTGCGTCGTCACCCTGAAGGTGGTTGCAACCCCGAAATGGCTGCACTTCTCCAACGCCACCTTTGCAGCACCGAGCAAGAGCCCGAAACGCTATAAAACAATTGTATAACATTTAAAAAGAATATTTATTATGGCACATCCAAAACGTAGACAATCGCACACCAGACAAGCGAAACGTCGTACTCATGACGTAGCAAAGATGCCGGCATTGGCTATTTGCCCTAATTGCGGTGCACATTATTTGTATCACACGGTTTGCCCCAGCTGTGGCTACTATCGTGGCAAATTAGCTATTGAGCAAGCTGCTGAAGCTTAATCGGCTTAAACTAACGTATGTTTCAAAACAATGATCGTCCCAATAACTTGGGACACAATGACAATGGACGCCCTCGCTTTGCAAGGCGTCCTGAGCGTGTGCCTTATGGGCAACGCGATGAGCGCCCTCGTTTTCACCGAGATGGTGAAGAGCGCCCCCGTTTTCACCGTGACGGTGATGAGCGGCCTCGTGAAGAGCGTCCGCAGTTTAAGAGCAATGGCGGCGAACGCCCCCATTTTGCCCGTACCGATCGTCCAAAACGCAACAATAACCTGTATTCGCAACACAAGCGTATGCAATATCGGGAGCGTTTTGAGGACCCGACCAAACCGATTCGCCTGAATAAGTTCCTGGCGAATGCCGGTGTATGCTCCCGTAGGGAGGCCGATGACTTCATCCAGGCCGGTGTCATCACCGTCAATGGGGAAGTGGTGGACTCGTTAGGCGCCAAAGTGATGCCTACCGATAAGGTGATGTTCCACGATCAGCCTATCCGCCGCGAACAGAAAGTGTATATCCTGCTCAACAAACCCAAGAACACCGTTACCACCACCGATGACCCGCAAGAGCGGCACACCGTATTAGATATCGTGCGTAATGCGTGCGCGGAACGCATCTATCCTGTCGGCCGCTTGGACCGTAACACGACGGGTGTACTCCTGCTCACCAACGATGGCGACTTGGCGGCTAAGTTGACGCATCCTAAGTTCGGCAAGAAGAAGATCTATGCCGCCACCTTGGATCGCGACTTAGAACCGGCGGACGAGATATCGCTGCGCGCCGGTGTCGTGCTGGATGACGAACTTATCGTTCCCGATGCACTGGAGTTCCCCAAAGAAGACCGTATCCATATCGGATTGGAAATCCATTCAGGACAAAACCGCGTCGTGCGTCGTATGTTCGAGAAGATCGGTTATAAGGTGATGCGCCTGGATCGCGTTAGTTTTGCAGGCCTCACCAAGAAGAACGTTCCAAGAGGTAAATACCGGTTCCTCACCGAAAAGGAAGTGTCCTTCCTCAAGATGGGATCGTTTGAATAAAGAAAAGAGTTCGCAACCGCGAACTCTTTTCTTTTGTAGTGCTACCCAGACTCGAACTGGGGTTTACGGCGTGAGAGGCCGTTGTCCTAGGCCACTAGACGATAGCACCTTGAC
>CALCGR010000163.1 GCA_937901025.1 uncultured Bacteroidales bacterium | reverse complement strand
CGATGGGTCGGTGGGGGTTGGAGGGGCGACGCCATGGGGGCGTCGGTTTCCGAGGAGGTGCTGTCGGAGCGGACGCAAATCTGGCTGTCCGCAACATCGTATTTACTGCCAATTTGGCAGAAATGGCACGATTTTTGGCAGTAAATTGACTTTGGCACACTGTTTGTTCTATTTAGAGTGTCCGGAATATCCGGAACATCCGGAATGTCCGGTTAAATTGAAGTTAAACAAATTAAATTTATACAAGTATGAGTAAAATGATTGGAATCGACCTGGGAACAACGAACTCCTGCGTCGCAGTTATGGAAGGAAATGAACCTATTGTTATTGCTAACTCCGAAGGTAAACGCACCACACCGTCTGTCATCGGTTTTGTAGAGGGTGGCGAACGTAAAGTCGGCGATCCGGCGAAGCGTCAGGCTATCACGAACCCGACGAAGACGATTAACTCCATCAAGCGTTTTATGGGTGAGACCTATGACCGTTTGGACAAGGAGATTGCACGCGTTCCTTATAAAGTAGTTAAAGGGGACAACAACACGCCTCGCGTGGATATCGACGGCCGCCTCTATACGCCGCAAGAGATATCCGCTATCATCCTGCAAAAGATGAAGAAGACCGCGGAGGACTACCTTGGCACCGAAGTTACGGACGCGGTTATCACCGTTCCTGCTTACTTCAACGATAGCCAACGTCAAGCTACCAAGGAAGCCGGTGAGATCGCCGGTCTGAATGTACGCCGTATCGTGAACGAACCTACTGCGGCAGCCTTGGCTTACGGTCTGGATAAGTCGAACAAAGACATGAAGATCGTCGTCTTCGACTGCGGTGGCGGAACCCACGATGTCAGCGTGCTGGAGTTAGGTGACGGTGTGTTCGAAGTGAAGGCTACCGATGGTGATACCCACCTGGGTGGTGACGACTTTGACCATCGTATCATCGACTGGCTCGTTACCGAGTTCAAGAACGAGAACGGCGGTGCCGACCTGAGCAAAGACCCGATGGCGATGCAACGACTCAAAGAAGCAGCCGAGAAAGCGAAGATCGAACTGAGTAACACGACCTCCACGGAGATTAACTTACCGTATATCATGCCCGTGAACGGCGTTCCTGCTCACTTGGTAAAGACGCTCACTCGCGCTAAGTTCGAACAACTCATTGACGACCTCATCCAACGCACCATTGCTCCTTGCCGTACGGCTTTGCAAAATGCCGGCCTGAGCACGAGCGACATTGACGAGGTGATCTTAGTCGGTGGTTCTACCCGTATCCCGGCTATCCAAGCCGCTGTGGAGAAGTTCTTCGGCAAGGCTCCGTCGAAGGGCGTCAACCCTGACGAAGTAGTAGCGGTCGGTGCTGCCATCCAAGGCGGTGTACTCACCGGCGAAGTGAAGGACGTGCTCCTGCTCGACGTGACCCCGCTGAGCCTCGGTATTGAGACCATGGGCGGTGTGATGACGAAGATGATTGAGGCTAATACTACCATTCCGACGAAGAAAGCGGAGATCTTCACGACCGCGGTCGATAATCAGCCTTCCGTAGAGATTAAGGTGCTGCAAGGCGAACGCCCCATGGCTGCGCAAAATAAACAAATCGGTATCTTCCACCTCGATGGAATTATGCCGGCTCACCGCGGCGAACCGCAGATTGAGGTTACTTTCGATATTGACGCCAACGGTATCCTCAACGTCACCGCTAAGGATAAAGCCACCGGTAAGGAGCAGAAGATCCGTATCGAAGCTTCCAGCGGACTCTCGGACGAAGAGATCAAGCGCATGAAAGCCGAAGCTGAAGCCAATGCTGAAGCCGATAAGAAAGAGAAAGAGCGTATTGACAAACTCAATAAGGCTGACCAGATGATCTTCCAAACCGAGAAACAACTCAGTGAGATCGGAGATAAGATCCCCGCTGACAAGAAAGCTCCTATCGAGGACGCCCTCAAGAACCTTAAGGACGCTTACGAGAAGAAGGATGCCGACGCTTGCGAGGCTGCAACGAACGCCCTAACCAACGCTTTCCAAGCCGCCAGTCAGGAGATGTACAACGCTGCCAATCAAGGTCAGCAAGGTCCTACCGCAGGCCCCACCGCAGGTAACCAAGACAAGGACAACAAAGAGGCGGAGGATGTGGACTTCGAAGAAGTGAAGTAAGTCCTTGACAAAGGAAAAAGGAAATAGGAAATAGGATAAAAAAAACGGGATTTAATGTCCCGTTTTTTTGTTTTGTAACTCAGGTAAGTATTCGTCCCTTAGATAGACGAAGTTAGGATAACGCTCTAAGATCGATTGTGCCTCGTCAATAGCCTTCTCTATCTGACCTAACTTATCATAGCATTGCACGATACATAGGCGTGTGGCGGGATTATTCCAAAGCGTGAGATAGAGTGCATCATTGCTTAGCAAAATCTGCTTGGCTTGCAGGTAGAGGTCCAACGCCTTCTCTTTGTTTCCGCCTACGATACGGGGAGCATAGAAATCGACATTCGCCATCAGCGATAAGGCCAAGGGATCGTGATCGTCTTCTTGGACGGCTTGTTTACATAACTGAAACGACTTAATCGCGGAGTTGAGCGACTTAGACAGCATATAATCGTAAGCGAAATAGGCGGACCGATATAAGCAATAGCGAGAGGGAGCTAAGATGGACTTAGCTTCCTCTATGTGTTCGCCAAAACGCGCTACGTAAGCAGCCGTAGGAGAAACGCCTTTCTTCTTGGTCTTCTGACCGGCGGGGGCTACATCAATGAGGGTGGCTACATAACCGTACTCGTAATTGATATACCTCACTTTCTCGTCCGACGACAACTGTGCCCAATCGCTACTATCCACATACGCTTTCCATACGCTCATGTTACCCTCCATGTATGCGGAAAGTAACGTGGCTTCGTCCGTGGGAAAAGCCCATAGCAGAAGTGGTAGAAAAGCTAATATGCCAATAATCGTTTTGCGCATTATTTTGCAGGATGCTCCAGCAGCATCGTCTTGGTGGGTTGGTCGCAAACCTCTGCCGGACCGTAATATTGGATCGGACCCGGATAGATATAACTCGTATTGGCATCTGCCCACTCGGCACGATGAGCCTGCAGGAACTTATAAGGTGCACCCTTCAAGTCAACTAACGCCTTTTGAATAACGGGTTTCATCTTACCGTTACGGTGTTCCATGTTCATCATCATCGTGATAGGACATCCACCGGCAATCCACTCGTTATGAGGTTGAGCCAGGTTACGGATGACGGCCATGTATCCGCTCTTGCCGCCTGCGATGAGCAGGGTAGCGGTCAGACCTAAGGAATAGCAGTAGTCGGCATCGAAGTTACTGGGCATCGCGCAACGGCCTTCGTAACCGAAGAAGTGGTTGATGCTGGCGAACTTACCCGTATATTGACCGGCAGCCTTGAGTTGGGCGAGTTTCTTGCTAACCATCTCGATGAGCAGTTTCTCGGTCTCAATCTGACTAACCATTACGTTTCCGTGAGGATCGCGGTCGAGCGTCAACTGACGAGCGATACCCTTCGGCAGCGAACGATAGAGTTCGCAACTGGCGGGCGTGAGCATCGACTTCACATACTCGCGTTTAGCGTCGTCCCCTTCGAGAGCCATGAACTCCTCGTTGTTAGCGAGCAGGTCATTGAGCTCCTGGATGAGTACGCGCATCGCCGGAATAAACTCAATCAGACCTTCCGGAATCAGGACGGTACCGAAGTTAAGACCTGCTTTGGCGCGCTCTACAATCACATTTGCAATCTGCTCTACGATATCGTTCAGCGTCATGTTCTTGGCCTCTACCTCTTCCGAGATAAGGCAGACGTTCGGCTGACTCTGCAAGGCGCATTCCAAAGCAATATGGCTGGCGCTACGACCCATCAGACGGATGAAGTGCCAGTATTTGCGAGCGGAGTTAGCATCGCGTTGGATGTTTCCGATGAGTTCCGAATAGGTCTTACAAGCCGTGTCGAAACCAAAACTGGTCTCGATATATTGGTTCTTTAAGTCTCCGTCAATCGTCTTCGGGCAACCGATTACTTGAATGCCGCAATTCTTTTGCAGGTAGTATTCCGCTAACACACAAGCATTCGTGTTCGAGTCGTCACCGCCAATGATGACGATAGCCTTGATACCGAGTTTATTGCAGATCTCGATACCTTTGTCGAACTGCCAGGTCTCCTCCAGTTTCGTACGACCGCTACCGATGATATCGAAACCGCCGGTATTGCGGTAGTCGTCGATGATGTCCGCGGTGAGTTCCGTATATTGGTGCTCAATCAATCCGCTGGGACCGCCTAAGAATCCGTATAACTTATTGTTCGGGTTCAGGCGTTTCAGTCCGTCGAATAATCCGCAAATCACGTTGTGCCCGCCGGGAGCCTGACCACCCGACAAGATCACGCCCACATTCAATTGTGCATTGCGCATCGTGCCTTGTGCATCTTTCTCAAAGGTGATGACGGGCATACCATAGGTGTTAGGGAAGAGACCCTTGATTTGTTCTTGGTCTGCTACGGATTGGGTGGCAGCACCTTCTACTAATTTTACTTGTCCCGCGAGAGCGGTCGGCACCTTCGGCTGATACGATTGACGTGCCACTTGAAGAGGAGATTTTTGCATATGAATAAAGTTTTTATTTCTATTTGGGCGCAAAATTACAAAAATATTTGCATGTATGCAAATTTATTCGTACCTTTGTGCAAAAATTTTATCATTATGAAACCTTCGCATATCAAAGCACTCAAGATTACGGGTATCGTTATCGTCTCTCTTTGCCTTCTTCATGGTATAGCTACCCTAATGGTCAATCGGATCCTTCATGACCGTATTGAGCAACAACTGATGGACCAGGTACACCTGCTCTATGGCCAAACCATTCGGTACGGAAAGATCAATACGCAACCCTTGTCCGGCACCATTACGGTCACGGACTTGTATTTCAATAACACCTTGGGCGAACTGCTGATGGCGGATTCCATCGGCTTTGAAATCGAAGTAAAGAAGGTGAGGGTGACGCAAGTCAATTTTATTAAACTCCTACTCATGAAGGATATCGGTATTCGCGCTATCACGATTGACCATCCTTCGATGCGTCTTAATCTCAACGAGGAATCCTTCCAAACCCGGCCGCAGGAGCTCTCGCCGCTGGCCTCGAAAGAGGATGTGTCCACCTCCCTTTCCGCCAGTGAACAGATGCTGTCCTTCGTAGCGCGTCTGAATGTCGATAAGGTGCGCATTGAGGATGCCTCCATCAGTTGGCGTATGCTTGATTCGAATATGGAACTCGATGTGGAGGATGTGGACTTGGCGGTGGATAACCTGAACTTCGACTTCGTCACCCAAACGGCGTCCTATAATGACTCTACCTATGCCGTCTCGATTGAGGGTGTGAGTATCTTAACCCCCGATAGTCTGACGTATCTCACCGTAGGCTCGTTTAAGACCAAGAATGCGGGACCGATCTATATTGAGGACTTTACCGAGCGCACGACCGTAGGCTATCGCGAACTATCCGACCGCTCCCATCTGCCGGAGGTGTGGACCTCGATACAGGTGGAGAAAGTGCAGACCTCGCCCATCAATATCATCGCCCAAGTGCTCAGCCAGCGCGTAAGGATCGATACCCTTCGGGTTCGCACTAAGACCCTTGAGGTCTTTGAGGACCTGCGTTATCCCAATGTCAATCCGTACGACATGCCGCAAGAGATCTTGATGGATGTCGAAGTGCCGCTGCACGTGAAGTACCTGCGCGCCTCCATCGACACCTTACGCTATACGATGGCGAATACCGATATCCACGATGGTACTTTGGAGCTCGTCCGTATCAAAGCGGATGTCAAGGACTTCGGTAATCGTAATCGCGATGCGTTCAGCGTGAAGGGCAGTGCCGAGTTCGTAGGCGGAGGTAAAGGGAATCTGCAACTGACCATGAAGATGAATAAGGCGTGCGACTGGTCCATCAAACTCGATGCCAAGGATATTCAAGGCTCTGCGTTTAACGGGTTCTTGCGTCCGCTGTTCGGCATCTCAGCCGACCTGACCATCGACGAGGTGGCGGCTAACTATAAGGGCGATAAGGACAAGGCAGCGGGTGAGTTTAAGATGCTCTATCACGGTCTTGAAGTACACGCTTATAAGGGCGAGTCGGCGTATGATATCATCAATAAGAATGCCAAAGCCATAGAGGATTTAGGTAATGCTTTTCTGCCTAAGTCCAATCCGACCCTCCTGCCGGGCAGTAAGGGCAATCTGCCCTCCGAGCGCCCACGCGAATACGATGTGAAGGCGACGCGTGATCCGATGGAGAAAGTGCCGGTTTACATGATGATGCCCATCATCGACGGCCTTAAAAAGACGATGCTCCCCGGCCTCTTTATTCAGAAGAAGAGGAAGAAATGAAGGGGCTATCTTACACTGCGGAAGAGGGTACCGATATAGGTGGTAGCAAGGGTCTCTACAAACGTGTAGCAAAGAGGATCGGACAACTGAATAGTTTCTTTCTTCTTATTCTCCAAGAAGTTCTTAAGTGTCACAAAATCAGGATTGAGATACTTTGCCGTTTGGTTGCGGTGCAGCACTATATCTTCCAAGATCAATCGTTCTATGCCTTCCGGCACGTGTAGGTCTTCGTAACGATGATTAACACCGTCAACCGTGACTTGACGGATCTCGGTATTGATATAATGGTCTTTGAGAAAATCTTCTAACTTCACCCCGCGCCAAGGATCCGGATTACCTAAACGCGCTAACGTGAGGGTAGGCTCTGTGATGGGATCATAAGCATAAAACGTAGAGGGATTAAAATTATGTCCTTCATCGGCATAAGCCCCCGTACAATAGGAGACAAAGATTTCCGTAATCGTACCCTTGAGCGGGGTAACGAGAAAACGCATATACGCCGTCTCCAAACTGAAGTCGTACTCGCCCGTCACAAGGATTGCTTCGGGTTCAATTTGGGCATAGCAGTTGATACTATCATCCACCACTTGTTTCCAATAGGCGGCTGCGGAGTCAGCTCCTTCATAGTAGTAATAGCCGTAGATGGCACGCCATTCTTGCTCCCATTGTGCCAAATAAGGAGTCCAAAACTCATCGTTTTTCGGAAGTGTTAGATAACGATAGAGACGACGGTAAGTTAAGTCTTTAAATGCCTTGCGTTGCTCTTTTTCCATAGGCGCAGAGGCCATCACCTTGAAGATCTGTTGATAAAAACGCAAATACTCCGGTTCATCTTTGGCCAGTTGCTTGAGTTGATGATCGGAATAAGACTCAAAAACGGTGACACCATCTTCTTTAAGAGCCGGTAACTGCACTTCAGCCGTAGTGATAACGGCAGACGACTCAGATGACTCTGACTTAGAAGACGAGGAGGAACAACTAACGAAACTTAAGCATACTACACTTAAGCCGGTAACAAAAAACAAGGGTTTCATAGTTTTATTCATTAATTATTTATTGGTTTTATTATCTTGCTCAATGAGCTCAATCAGTTTCGCAACGGCTTGTTCTTGGGGAATGTTCTTGAGTACACACTCTTTCTTGCGGTAGAGACTCACGCGGTCTTTGCCGGCACCCACGTACCCGTAGTCGGCATCCGCCATCTCGCCGGGACCGTTGACGATACAGCCCATGATGGCAATCTTGGGGAACGACCCTAACCCGGTCTTCCCCTCAAAGGGGAAGGAGTGCGCTGATAGCGCCTCTTTGATGTCCTTGACGGTTTTTTGGAGGTCAAACATCGTGCGACCGCAACCGGGACAAGAGACAAACTCCGTCTTATACCGTATCTTTCCTGCTGCTTGCAGGATATCGTTTTGTAACGCCTCATCCTCGGGATACGACCACTCTTCGTGCTTGACGAGCATCGTATATCCCGCCTCGGCGGCGATGTAGAGTTTCTTGAGATCGGGGGGTAGGGGGGTAGAGGAGTAGATGGGTAGGGTGTTTCCTGCCTCCGAATAGCGAGGGCTATTGGGATGGGTGAAATAATCGACCAACGCTTGTGCTACGGGTACTTCCGCTTCGGGTTCTTCGGATAAGGAGACGCGGATGGTGTCGCCGATACCGGCAGCGAGTAAGGCACCGATACCTACGGCGGACTTGATGCGACCGTCCTGTCCTTCCCCTGCCTCGGTGACACCCAGATGCAGCGGGAAATACATGTTCTCTTTTTCCATCGTCTCTACGAGCAGCAGAACGGTATCCACCATGATGGCCGGATTGGAGGCTTTAATCGATAGGACGATATCGTGAAAATCTTCTTCTACGGCAATGCGCAGGAACTCCATTGCACTCTCCACCATCCCCCGCGGGGTGTCGCCGTATAAGTCCATCATCCGTTTGGATAGCGAACCGTGGTTCACTCCGATGCGCAAGGCGGTGTGGTAGGTCTTGCAGATGGATATCAGGTGCGTAAAACGCTCCCGTATCGTGGCGGGATCATTGGCGTAGTTCCCCGGATTGATGCGCACTTTCTCTACGACCGCTGCCGCGGCATCCGCTACGTCCGAACGGAAGTGGATGTCTGCCACTAAGGGGAGTAGGGGAGTAGAGGAGGAGAGGTGTAGGGTGTCGCGAATCTCCATCAGTGACTCCACTTCCTTCATTCCTTGTGTAGTGAAGCGGAACAGGTCTGCTCCGGCGGCTTGTACCCGTTGGGCTTGTGCCACGGACCCTTCGATATCGTTGGTCGAAGTGTTCGCCATCGTTTGGATACGGATAGGGTAATCGCTGCCAATCAAAAGCTTGCCAACACGGGTAGTGGAGGTCTTACGACGGTGATAATCTTCAAATTTTGCCATATAAACTGATAAAAATGGACTTTTTTACAAAAAAAATACAAATATATTTGGTAGTTTCAAAAAAAAGCAGTACCTTTGCAGTCGCTTTCGTGAAAAAAGCATGATTCAGTAGCTCAGCAGGTAGAGCACATCCCTTTTAAGGATGGGGTCCTGGGTTCGAGCCCCAGCTGGATCACTGAGAGGTCTTTCGACCTCTTTTTTTTTCGTTGCTCTGTCGATATCTGCTCCGCTTCCGCGGTCGATGGCTGTGTGTGCTTAGCCGTTCGTGAGCAAGCTCCCATCGGCTAATCGCTCACATCCGTCTATCTACGATAGACAGCATCTATCGACATCGCAGTTACAAAAAAACTGTGTCACCTCGGGCACGTTGGCCGGGTTCTTATCTCGCTTCGCTCGAACGATCTGCGCCTCCGGCTTGTACGAGCCCCAGTTTGTTATAGTACGATATTGACGATGCGGCCGGGAACGACAATCACTTTCTTCGGTGCCTGCCCGTTGAGGAACTTAGCCGTCTGCTCATCGTTCATCACCACTTTCTCAACGTCCTCCTTGCTCATCGTCTTGCTCACCTCAATAGTGAAACGTACCTTACCGTTGAACTGTACGGGATACTTCTGCGTGCTTTCTTCCAAATACTTCTCCTCCCATCTCGGCCACTCAGCATCAATGACAAATCCTATTTCCTCAATCCTATTTCCTATTTCCTTACACCTCTCCCACATCGCTTCGGCGATATGCGGAGCATAGGGAGCCAAGAGGATGGCGATGGGGGCTAAGATAGCTTTCTTATCGCAATGGAGTGCCGCCAGTTCGGTTTGGGCAATCATAAACGCCGGGATAGAGGTGTTGAATGAGAAGTTCTCGATGTCCCACGTGATTTTCTTGATCAGTTTATGGAGTGAACGCAGTTCCTCTGCCGTCGGTTCGGCATCGGTCACGTTCTCGTACATACCCCATAGTTTGCGCAGGAAACGGTGAACACCGTCGATGCCGTTCGTGTCCCAGGGTTTGGAGACCTCCAGCGGACCGAGGAACATCTCGTAGAGACGCAACGTGTCGGCACCATATTTCTCGACTACATCATCCGGGTTGACGACATTGAACATCGACTTACTCATCTTCTCTACCGCCCAGCCGCAGATATACTGCTTGGGGGAAGCCATACCGATATACGGGTTGTCGACATCCGTCGTTCCGTCGGCGTAGATGAACGTAGCGTTCCTATATTCCGGCATCCAAGCGCGGAAAGCGTCCACGTCCAGGATATCGTTGTGAACGAGGTTGATATTCACGTGGATGGGTTGTACTTTACCCTTATATTCGGGGTTATCGATGAGGTTGAACGAGATGAACTGATTGGCAGGAGCGCCCTCGCCGATATACCGGTAAACGAAGTTACTGCGTCCTTGGATCATTCCTTGGTTAATCAGCTTCTGGAAGGGTTCGTCCTTGCAGATATAGCCTAGGTCGTAGAGGAACTTATTCCAGAACCTACTATATATAAGGTGTCCCGTTGCGTGCTCGGTGCCGCCGATATATAGGTTCACATTGCCCCAATACGCGTTCACCTGTTTATCCACCAATGCCTTGTCATTGTGGTTGTCCATATAACGTAGGTAATACGCACTGCTGCCCGCGAAACCCGGCATCGTGCAGAGTTCCAATGGATAGCCTTGGTAGGTCCAGTCTTTGGCGTTACCTAGCGGCGGACGGCCGTCCTCGGTGGGTTTGAACTGACTAACTTCCGGCAAGCGGAGCGGCAGTTCGCTCTCGGGAATCGTATAGGGCATTCCGTCCTTATAGTAGATGGGGAAGGGTTCGCCCCAGTAACGTTGACGGGAGAAGATAGCGTCGCGTAAGCGGTAGTTGACTTTCACGCGACCGAGTCCCGTCTCGGTGATATATTCTTTCATCTTCTTGATGGCGTCCTTCACCTCTAAGCCATTGAGGAAACCGGAGTTGATCATCTTGCCTTCCTTAGCGTCAAAACTCTGTTCACTCACGTCTGCGCCCTCGATGAGCGGGATAATCGGTAAGTTAAAGTGTTTGGCGAAGGCGTAGTCGCGACTGTCGTGAGCCGGAACGGCCATGATGGCACCGGTACCGTAACCGGACAACACGTAATCGCTGATATAGATGGGTATCTCCGTGTTCGTGAGCGGGTTGATGGCGTAGCTGCCCGTGAACACACCGCTGACCTTACGGTCGGCAATACGTTCGCGCTCCGTGCGGTGTTTGACGACATCCAGGTATTCGTCCACCGCCTTGCGTTGGTCTTCGGTCACGACGCGCGCTACGTATTCGCTCTCGGGCGCGAGTACCATGAAGGTCACGCCGAAGACCGTGTCCGCACGGGTGGTGAAGATTGTGAAGGGCTCATCTTGTCCCTTGATGGCGAAGCGCATCTCCGCGCCTTCGCTGCGACCGATCCAGTTGCGTTGGGTCTCCTTGAGGGACTCGGTCCAGTCGATGCGGTCCAGTCCTTCGAGCAGCCTGCCGGCGTAGGCACTGATGCGCAAGCACCACTGGCGCATCACACGTTGCTCTACCGGATAGCCGCCGCGTACGGACAGCCCTTCGCTTACCTCGTCATTGGCGAGTACGGTGCCGAGTTGCGGGCACCAGTTCACCTTCGTATCCGCCAGATAAGCGATACGGTAGTTCATGAGACGTTCCTGTTGCTCTTTCTCGCTCAGGGTCTTCCATGTGGGGTCATTGGCTTCCCATTCGGCAATGAGTTTAGAGATAGGTTGTGCCTTGTCCAACTGCGTGTCGTAGTAGGAGTTAAACATCTGAATGAATGCCCATTGGGTCCATTTATAGAAGTCGGGATCGCAGGTCTTGACTTGTCGGTCCCAGTCGTAGCAGAAGCCGATTTTCTTGAGTTGGGAGATATACCGGGCGATGTTCTCTTCGGTGGTTATCTCGGGGTGTTGTCCGGTCTGAATGGCGTATTGCTCTGCGGGCAGACCGTACGAGTCGAAGCCCATCGGGTGCAGCACATTAAACCCTTGCAGCCGTTTGTAGCGACTGTATATATCGCTGGCGATGTAGCCAAGCGGGTGTCCTACGTGCAGTCCCGCTCCGCTGGGGTAGGGGAACATGTCGAGAACGTAGTACGGTTTTTTCTCACTTTCGTTACTTACTTTGTACGCATTGGCCTTTGCCCACGCTTCTTGCCAATGTTTCTCAATCTCCTGAAAATTATAGTCCATAATTATCGTAATTTAATTGCGGCTGCAAAGATACGCAAAATTTATGATATTTGCAAATAAATTTGCATATATCGAAAAAAAGTTGTAATTTTGCACAACAAATTGATGAATAACCGCAAAATCATGAAAAAACTTACCTTTTTATTCTTTTCCTTTCTTATGTTTTCCTGTACGTCTATGAACCAAACTATTGACAGGTTATACAATAGTATGACCTTTGAAGAGCGCCTCGCGCAGTTGCACGGCCAACATCTGGGCGATTATTTCCTGCCCGACGGCCAACTGGATACCGCCAAGTGTGAACGCGACCTTATCCATGGTGCGGGACACTTCTCGCAGTTTGCCGTTACCCACCGCGCCACGCCCGAGCAGATGCGCGAGAAAGTGATTACGATGCAAAACTGGCTTCAACAGCATAATAGGCATTATATCCCCGCCCTCTTTCATGAGGAGGTGCTCAGTGGTGTAGCGGCTTATGGGGCGACTGTCTATCCTCAACAGATAGGCTTAGCCTGTTCGTTCAATCCCGCTTTGGCTGAGGTGAAGACCTATCAGACCGCTACCGATCTGAAGATGATTGGCGGACGCTTGGCGCTCTCGCCGATGGTGGATGTGATACGCAATCCGTCCTTCAACCGCTTGGAGGAGTCGTACGGCGAGGATGCTTACCTGTCTGCGGCGATGGGGGTGGCGTTCGTTAAAGGCTTGCAGCACGGCGACTTACGCGATGGTGTGGCCGCCTGTACCAAGCATTATTTAGGTTATGGTGGCGGGGGCGACGCTCCGCTCAAAGAGCGGATGGAGGAGATCCTGCTGCCGCACGAGGCCATCTTCCGTTTGGCGCACAGCCAGGCTTTGATGCCCGCGTATCACTCGGTGGAAGGGGTGAAGATGATTGCCAATAAACAGTATCTGACTCAGGTAGCACGCAACTATATGCATTTCGATGGGGTTATTGTGAGCGATTACGGGGCTATTGAGCAGAACGATGCCGAACCCGATACGGTCCATTGTGCGGCAGCGGCATTGAAGGCGGGTAATGACGTGGATTTTCCCGATGGAAACGCGTATAGGTACTTGCCTCAAGCCTTGGAACAAGGGCTGATTGACGAAGCCGATATCGAGCGTGCCGTGAAGGCTGTCCTTCGCCTCAAATACCGCTTGGGGTTACTTGATAATATAGCTAACCCTACTCCTCTACCCCTCTCCTCCTCTACCCCGATAGAATGGGATCGTCCCGAGGAGCAGCAGACTTCTTATGAACTGGCGACGCAGTCGGTGGTGTTGTTACAGAATAATGGTGTTTTGCCTTTGTCGGGAAAGCAGAAGATTGCGTTGGTGGGACCGAATGCTAATTCGATGTGGGCGATGTTAGGCGACTATTCGTATCATTCGATGCGGTATTTCTGGCAATTGTTTGAAGAAGATGCGCTGCATCCGGTTATCCATACCTTATTGGACGGAATGCAAGCGGGTCTGCCCGACGGCTCGAGCCTTAGTTACAGCCGCGGATGCGACTGGACGGAGGAGCTAGAGACCATCATTGAAGAGTTTGGGGATGCGCGTGCCGAATATATGCGCCAAGTGCAAGGCCGTCAAGTGAAAAACGACGAAGTAATCGACAGAAAAGCGGCATTGGAGATAGCGAAACAGAGCGATGTGATTATCGCGGCGATGGGTGAAAATGTGATGCTGTGTGGCGAGAACCGCGACCGTAAGACGTTGCGTCTGCCCGGGTCGCAAGAGCAGTTTGTAAAAGAACTGATTGCTACCGGTAAGCCGGTGGTCTTAGTCCTTTTTGGTGGACGTGCACAAGTCGTTTCGGCTATTGCGAAGGACTGCGCCGCTATCCTGCAAGCCTGGTATCCGGGTGAGATGGGCGGAAGAGCGGTAGCGGATTTGCTGTATGGTAAGGTGGTGCCGTCGGGCAAACTGAGTGTCACTTATCCGGCGGTTGAGATGCACGAGCCTATCTGTTATAATTATGGCTTGCTGCCGGAGGATGAAAGGGTAGCGTGGCCGTTTGGTTACGGACTGAGTTATACTACGTTTGCCTATAGCGGTTTGCAACTGCCTAAGGAAGTGAAGACCTCGGCGGACCATTTGGATCTAAAGGTTAATGTCACGAATACGGGTGAAGTGGCAGCGGACGAGATAGTTGAGATTTACGTGTCGCCTGTTGATCGGTCTGCGAAGCATAAACCGATACAACTGCAAGGTTTTGCGCGGGTGAGTGTGGAGCCGAACGAGACGCAGACCGTTCGTGTCCGTTTATATACGGAGCAGTTCGGTTATTGGTCGCCGGAGGGTTGGAATATCGAACCCGGTCGTTTCCTTGTCAAGGTGGGTGCTTCCAGTCAGGATATCCGCTTAGAGCAGGAAATCGTCTTGACCGGCAATCCCGTCCTCCAACCGCTGCGAGAGCATTATTTGGCAGATTGATAGTAAAAATACAATTAAATTTGCATATATCAGAAATTTTTTGTACTTTTGCAGCGCAAAACTGTAAAACAACCAATAACACACAATGTCTGCACAAGAAAATCAAGCTAAAGCATTAGCTTACATCGCAAGTCAGTCTAATATTGTAACTGATTACCAATGGGAGATTCAGCACCACAGAGAGATGCACGAAGCCTACGAGAAGTCCTTGTAGGTCTTAATCGTTTAGAACAACACCAAGCAGCTGCTCAGTGGGCGGTTGCTAATGGTCGTGCCATTGATATGTTTGGTACTTTCGCTAAGGAACGCCACTTGCTTATTTTCCAAAGTGGCAACGAGTGTGAGAATTGGATTGATCCCATAGATAATGTGCTTTATAAGATGAATACCCTAACGCACGTTGGTGAAGATATTCTTAAACTTTTGGATCGCATAGATATCTACAACTCGCTTTTTCCCGAAACGGCTATGCGTTTGGTAGGATTGCAGATAATGAGTCCTACAAATGTATTTCCGGTTTTTACTCAACCTTTTATTAAGAATGCCGGTTTTGCGACGGATGAAGCAATCAAAAATTATATGGCATCTCGTGGGTTCAATCCTACAGGAGAGGATGGCAAATATTCGAATGGGCAAATACTACTATGGGATATTAAGCCTAAAAATGTTCTTACAAATAACGAAGGTACCATTTTCGTTATTGATGCTGAAATAGATAAACTCTAACCATCGTCCGGCAGACGTAAATGCCCATCGCTCACAAGATGGAAAACGATAGGAACATATTAATCAATCTCTTGTGCAAACATAAAGAGTTGGGAATATCCGATCAGGTAGATTATGATAAATTCTATCTGTATTCCATCATTACTCACTCTACGGCTATTGAAGGGTCAACGGTCACGGAAGTGGAAGCCCAATTGTTGTTCGATGAAGGTATTACATCCTCCAAGCGCACGTTGATAGAGCAGATGATGAATATCGACCTAAAGGCAGCCTACGACTATGGTCGGGAGTGGATAAAGAGTCATCAGCCCATTACGATAGATTGGCTCGTACTCTTGGCTTCCAAAGTGATGGCTCATACAGGTAGCGAATACAATGCGATAGGTGGTAGTTTCTCTGCGGCTAAAGGTGAATTGAGGTTGCTAAATGTTACCGCAGGATTAGGTGGCAAATCGTATCTATCCTATCAGAAGGTACCGGCTAAACTTCAATCGTTCTGCGACGAACTGAATAAGCGTCGTGCAGCCATAGACCCAACAGATATATGTTCCGTTTATGAACTTAGTTATTGGGCTCATTTTGAATTGGTTACTATTCATCCGTGGGCAGATGGGAATGGCCGTACAAGCCGTTTGCTGATGAATTTAATCCAAATGGAGTTTGGTGTATTACCTACTAAAGTTCTTAAACAAGATAAGGCCGCTTATATCCAAGCACTGATAGAGACCCGTGAGCAGGAGGATATTCGCCTATTTACACATTGTATGCATCAATTGCATTGCGAGCATTTGCAGCAGGATATATCGACTTATGAAAGAGACATACTTGGGGGTGGTCAGGAAGGTGGTCAGAAAATAGAAAAAGGTGGTCAGAAAACAAGAGAGCAGATAGTACATTATTTAGCTATTCATCCTACTGCATCTCGCAAAGAGTTGTCTGAGAAAATAGGAATTGCTCAATCTGCGGTTCAGAAACACTTAAAAGCACTACAAACTCAAGGTCGCCTGCTCCGTATTGGTCCGGATAAAGGTGGTCACTGGGAACTGGTGCAATAACCTACATCCGGCAGACGTAAATGCCCATTGCCCACTGACGGAAAATGAAACCGTTACAATTTGTAACGAGTTAAAGTGTTTACAAATTGTAAATAGTTGAAATCTACACTCATATATAACTCATAAAAAATAGAATATGATTTTTCTAATATTTATTGCCGTTGCCATAGCAATTCTAATTATTGTTCTTATAGTTAATAAAAGTACCTCGTCTGTTACTATAAAAACAAAAACTGAGGACGAAGACTCCAATTTCATGGTGAATGCAATCTTAGCAAATGAAGGACGCCCCCTTCCATATCAGTCAAGTGACGAATTATTTCATACGGTCCTCAACGACAGCCTGATGCAGAAAGAAAATTCAATCATTAACAAGATTTACAACTTTATTCAACAGACTTGTTTCGAAGAACGTTTTACAAAAGAAGTCCTGACTTTCCTTAACACGTGCGACGAGAACACTATCCATGCATTCTACATAGGGGACATAACCAACTGTATCTTAGGAATAGGCGGCGATAGGGATGTTTGCACTCCTCATGGTACCGCCTTGGCAATGGCGGTTAACAAGATGCAAGGTGCAGAAGACATGTCTGCACCATTGAAATTATCCTTCGTTACGGATGATTTAATGGAAGTTTATCGCCAGGTATGTTCCGGATTTTATGAGGCTTGCTGCTCCATTACCGGATATAGGACGTTCTTGATATCTACAGTGTTCAATAACATCAATGCCGAGAAAGAATACCGTGAGTATATCAACTTGATGATTGAGTTGACGGAATGCTTGAGAGAGATCAAAGATGATAATGTAAATAAATCCGAAGCCTTTATTCAGGAACTTAATGAATTGTTGGATAATTATAGGACAGAGATACCGGATAAAGAAACTATACCATCCGATGCAGAGCCTATCGAACTCTGGGGTATTACTGAGCCTGTCTTAGACCACGAAGAAATAAGCGAGACCTGGACTACCAATGTCGCGGGAGCCTCAAAACGTTGCACTAAGAAAGATGTTGGTGGTATCGTTGGTTATGTAGAAGCAGAGCCGACCAATGCTTTTAATCATGATGCGATGGCTGTATATCTTCATACAGGAAGACTTATCGGCTACATCTATGATACGGAGTTAGACGATTATCGCTATTGGAGTAGGTGTAAGAAGCTGCCCTTTGTTGGGTATATCCAAGATGAAGGGACCCATGTCTCATCAAGGATTCATATTATGGTGCCAAAGTCTCGTGAGTTCCTCCTTGAAAGAGCCGGTAAATTCTATATTTCCACAAAAGAAAAGGGGAAAATAGGACTTATTCCAAATATTGTGGATATGGTTGTGCCGGATAGAGGGTGATAAATTATACATGATTCATAACGTATCGAATGACATCTAATGTAGTAAATACGGCAACCACAGTAGGAGAAATTACTGAAGTGATTTTAGGGTGGGGACTTACGACTCTACACCCTGAATATGCTGGTTTTGTGAATGTCCTGACTAATATCGGCAATATCCTCGAATTACACTCAATCAAGAAGTTTTTAATTGAAGTAGACAATAGATTAAAGAATATTGGAGATAGCTCGGTTTCACAAGCATATTTGTCATCGCCTCAGTTTATAGGTGACTTAAAACAATTACTATACATTCATGAACGGAATGACCTAGAACAGAAAAAAGAATTGTATGTCAATTATTTTGAGAATTGTTGTAACTGCGCTTCTATTTCAAAAATTAACAAGGAACGTTACTTTCATCTGCTTCAATCAATAGATATATTCGCTTTGGCTGTCCTAAAAGAAATACCAGAACGTTATGTGGCTGCTTGTAATAAAGATTCTTTGGTCAAACTTTTCTACAATACAAATGAAGTAACTCGTGACGATGTGGGATGTTGTGTGGATTTCCTGATTGCTAACGGATTAGCTATGTATATTAATGAGGATGATATAAAACAATATCCAAATCGTTATGGGAATATTCGTGTCCGCGGAGGTGCCCCTTACATTATAAAAACGGATTTGGGGCGTGGCTTCTTACGTTTTATCGCTTCCGAATCATAATAAACACCCCTATGCAACGTCTCCTATAGCGTGCGAACAAGAATACAGCAGTAATAAATAATAAATTCAATGAAAAAATTAATTTTAATCTTACTCCCCGTTTTAGTTTTCGTTTGCGTTATGTCTTCTTGTGACGCAAGAAGGGCTCGGCTTGAGGCTCAGAAGGCTAGGGAAATCTTTGTTAGAGATTCTATTAATCGAGAGAATTTTGTAAGAGATTCTTTGAGAAGACGTGCTTTCTATGTGAAAGATTCTATTGCAAAAAGGGAAAAATTTGTAGCCGATTCTATACAAATAGTTAAAAACAAAAAAGATATTGCTCGTCTCTCAAAATTATATAAAAAGAAATATGATGAGTTTTCAGATTGTACTTGGGTAACTCCATATTCTAGCTCTAATCCTAACCGTCAAGGTTCCAATACGATATATTGTTATTGTTATTTCGCAACTAGAGGAGAAGTTGCATCTAATTTTAGGTTCGTGTTTCAGTATATTTCTGACAACTGGTTGTTCATAGAAGACCTCATTTTCAATATAGACGGATCTAATTATATCACTACTCCAACGACGTGGAAACACGACGTTAGTGGAGGTTTGGTGGCTGAATGGTGTGACGAGGCAGTTGAAAAGGCTCAGAAATACGAAAACAATATTAATGAAACATTAATCAAAGCCATTTGCGAGGGTAAAGTCGTAAAGATAAAAATGAATGGCTCCAACCACTATAATGTAATAACACTTTCATCTGCGCAAAAGAAATCCATCAAGGATACGTATGATTATTATAAATTATTAGGAGGAAAGTTTAGTACAATGTAAATGACTAGACATAGTGTATGTTGGGTTATGTAAATCGGTAATTAAAACATTAAATAATCATTTAAAACTTGTAATATTATGGAATTTGGAATCTTTATCGTAATCGCTTTAGTATTAATAGGAATATTTTTCCTTTGCCGCCAATTGAACTGCTGGTATTTCAAGATTAATGAGCGAATAGAAATTATGCAAAAAATGCTCAAGAATCAAGAGAAAATGATAAAGTTGCTCAATGACTCATCAACAAATAAGATAACGCATAAAGAGTCAGCAAACAAAAAAGAAAGCAAAGGACCCAATAAAGTTCAAGAAATAAAGGTGGGGGATGATACCCTTACTAAATAACACTCCAAATAAGACAATAATGGAGACTAAATTGTAGTATTATGGAAGAAAAAAAACATCTACTTATTCAAGTTGTCTGACTTGGGGCGTTAGGTTTGTTTGGCGGTGCACCTGGTGCTAGCACCACCCGCACCACCTACACACGTCAACCCCTTAGCACTATTTTGATTTTTAGTCTATCTTTCAATTACTTAGCCTTGGTTTTATCAATGTGATAATTGTGATAAAAGTGAGAAAAACGAGCCTCCAGATCACAATGGGGTCGCATACCGGCGTGTAGGGTATGTCGGGTATGTAAAGTGTCTCACCTACCCTCCCGTTCCAAAAAGAAACAGGGTAAGTAAGGGTAAGTAGAGGCAGAGGACGGGAATGATACAATAGCGATTTTGGAGACGACTATATCAAAGATATAGATTATATAAACGACACTCCTCACAGGGTAGGGAGGGTAAGTAAAAACCCTATATCCCCTCGCGCGCGGGAGGGTATATATAGGATTTACCTACCCTCCCTACCCTGAAAACAAGACGACAAGAGGAAACGAGGCGCCGGAGGCGCAGAGTTTCCGATATATCGGATAGTGGTGAGGATTTATTTCTCCAGGCGTTTCTCGAGTTCGGCGAGTTGGGCGTGAAGCGCCTTGATTTGCTCCTTGATCATATACTGAGAAACCTTTTCCGATGCGGTTTTCTTCTCGGCTTGCTCAGAGACGGTACTTACATACTCCAA
>CALCGR010000162.1 GCA_937901025.1 uncultured Bacteroidales bacterium | reverse complement strand
TGAATTGTGCAAATCTTTTTGCGTTTTTGCACAAAAAAAAGACGCAGGCGAAAAAACCTGCGTCCTTTTTAACTATTCCAATCGAGGATTAGAGAGCTGCACCAAGGATATTGTATTCCTTGTTCTCGCGAACGATAATGATTTGACCATTATTGATGCGCTTAGCAGCCTTCACATTAGCCTTCGGGTTGCGGAGACCGGTAGCGTCAGCCCACATAGCAACGGTATCGTTCATAACAGCTGCGTTAACAACGCGGTTGCCCATCTCAGAACCATCAGCGTTCTTCTCAACCTTTGCCCACTCTGCACCATGTACATACTTGTACTCAGCACCGGTCAGGTCTTCCTCTGCGGTGTAGGTGTAGTGCGTATCGTCAACCTTAGTCATGGCGATAGGCTCACCAATGTTCCAAGCATTCAGCGAACCAACGAGGTAGCAAGCGTCTGTGCCTTCCGGAACAGTTACGTTGAAGGTCGTGGGAACAGTCGGAACGGTGAAGCCAATAGCAACAGGTGCGTCATAGGAGTTCACACCGGCGAATGCCATAGCACCATTCTCGTTTACAACGAGCTCACCGCTTTGGATGAACCATACAGCGTCTGCGTTGCCAACGAACGAAGGATTAATTTGACCTTCTGCATCAAAACCGGTGCAAGCCATAACTTCATTATATGTACCGGCAGCAATAGCGCCGTCTTTTAATTCGCCCTTAACAACGAGTGCAAGTTGGTCACCAGCAGCGTTCTCACCTTGGATATAGATGTATTTCACCCTGCTGAGAGTTACTTGTTGAATAGCTACTTCCTCTACAGCGAACTCACCTACGTATCCTTCTACAGCATCACCTTGGATGTATCCGAGATAACCGGTAGCGGAGATGTTATATTGAACGGTATCCGAACCCAGAACTTTTGCGGTCAAGGTCAAGTTCTTACCATCACGTTCAACCTTGAATTCGTAAGCGTCGATAACGCCTACTTTACCATCAGGAGTAGTGAGTTCGCAATCGCCGAAGTCGATAGCCTCCAAGAAGTCACCGGCGATGGTGTCTGCATAAGCATACAAGTCAAACTTGTATCCATCAGCATTGCCACCGTAGAAGTTCATGATACCATATAGCTCAACAAAACCATCGTAAACATAAACCTCTGCATTAGCAATCTCAACCGTGGACTTAGGCTCAATCTTCTCGTATGCGATAAGAGCGGTAACAGGTTGTCCATAGGAGTTCTTAGCGTCAACTACCACTTTGAGTTTGCCATATTCGTCATAACTGAGCGTAATCGTACCGTCAACCATGAACCAGCACGGAACATTGATACCACTGGCACCTCTTGTTCCAGCGAAACACTCGGTCAGGTAACCATCGGCAATACCGAGAGATTGGAGAGCCGTACCAGCTTCCTGCGTGTCAGAGATAGTGTAAACTCCGGCAGGAATCTCAGTAGCAGCAGGATCAGCATAGAGTTCTAAACCAATCGTATAACCTTCAGCGTTGGTAGCATAAATGCCAATCACACCCTCGTCAAGGTCTGCGCTCATGTCGCTATAAGCGAAGGTAGCGTCAAACGGAGCGTCAGCATCGTAGTTCAGAACGCCGGAAGGTTGATTCCAATGGAAGACATAAACCTTTTCGTCTTGACCGAGAAGTTCACCAATCAACGTAATACCATCTTTGTCTTCGGTGATAGTAACTTCGCCTTGCAAGAATTGGCATCTTCCTTGTCCACTCGAAGGAATAATGTTATAGAAGTTCTTTCCTAATGTGCCGGTAGCATAAGAGAAGGTGCCGAATTTCTCTTGGCCTAATACTTGAACAATATACATGGTATCAGTATCTTGACCTTCGAATAACCATCCACGATGAGTTTCGGTTTGGCTATTGATATCTTCCTCAATGATGATAGAATTCAAGTTCACCTTAACCGTATCACGCTCGGTGATAGGGGTATAAGTCCAATCAAAGACGTAAGCTTTTTCGTCGTTACCAATCATGAGACCGGTTAACTTAAGACCTGTTCCTTCTCTATCAATGGTAACTTCACCCTCAGCGAAATCAGATTTACCGGCGTCAGAAACGATGCCATAGTAATTCTGTTGAGACAACGTACCATCTGCCAAGGAGAATGTACCAATCGTATCAGTACCTACTACTTCAAGGATAAAGGTAGTATCATTTGATTCAGCAGATACTTTGATGATACCATTGGTAGGTTCTGCTAAGAGTTTCATGTCAGCTGTTACTTTAACCGTATCACGCTCGGTGATAGGAGCTTGTACTGTATAAGTTAAACCAGCATATTGGCCGAACGATCCTTGATATACAAGTTCGGGATAAGAATATGCTCCATAACCAATGACCTCATTTGGATTTTGTAATTTGAGAGATCCGTCTTTGCCAACAACTAAGCGGAAGGAACCATCTCCGCTTGAAAAACTCTCAATAGAGGCAGCCATTATAGCAGAACCGGTATTCACTAGTTTAAGAAGGGTAGATTTGAATACTAAAACAGAGTCGTCCTCAATGGTGTAATATACCTTATCGGTAGTACTGGTTAAAGCGGGAATGATACCATCTAAATAGTCACCTTCTTCATCAGTACCGGTTCTTAATGTCCAACTATCCACCGGAAGCCAAGTCCTCGTCGTACCATTGTATTTCAAACCATTAGCATCATATTTTTCAGCCAACGTCGGAGTGGGAGCGGGTTTTTCTTGATAAGGCAGCGTGAGGCTAATAGTGAACTCAGGAATATCAGAAGTATTTATTTCACCTTGTGCTAACATCGTAGCGGCGATGACCGTGTCACCATCTTGGTTGATTGAAATAGAAAGGGAGGCTTCAATCATATTATAGAAATCTTCCTTGTCCGCATCTGCCACATAAGTATAATAAGGATTCATATCTTCTTCGGTGAAGGTTCCGATGATGCTCTTGACATCGTCCACTTCGAAGAACACAGCACGAGAGGAATCTGCGTTATAAGCCTCTATGGTAAAGGCATCATAATCAGCAATCAAATCTTTGAGTTTTCCAGTAGTGCAGTTGATGGTTTCTTCACGGGTCTTTTCAATGGGAGCCGGAGCTTCGATAGTGAAAGTGGCGTTGTCGATAACATAGATTACGTCTCCTTCCATGTGCAACAGGGCATTAATCTTGTAGGTGTTGTCCTGCACATTTTCACACTTGAAATAAGAATCGGTTGCGTAATAGTCAATAGTTTTACTACCTACTGATGAATAGTAATATATATCGTCGTATTTCCAGTCTCCGGTAATGGAAGCAGAATAATCATCAATCATAATCATAATGTCTGCGTTTACATTACCTTGATCCTTAGTGCCGGCCATGAAATAGAAGTGGGTATAGTACCAAGAAGAAGTCAAATCCACCGTAACATTGCTTACGGAAATGGTGTCAGCACCCGTTACGGGAGTGGGTGGAGTAGGTTCATATTCCAGCGTAGTGCTGAATGTGTAGGAACCGGTCTCGATAGTGAACGAACACTCACAGGAATACTGGTTATCTCCAAGACTGGTAATTGTCATGCTGCAAGCCGACATTTCGTAATACGGATCATAGCCGGGACCAATTACACAAGAATAAGGATCTATGTTATAATTGTTTATATCATAGGAACCCTCTAAACTGGAATTGTACAAATAGATACTAATTTGTCTTGTTTCTCCTCCGATACTAGTGAGAAAATAGAGATCATATTCACCATCTGCATAGGTGTCGTCTATCTCATATGCGGTAATTGTCAGTTCCTCTTTTGTCGCCTGTGGGGCACGAGAGGGAACTACACCGGTCATTTTCTGCATACTTTGTGTACGATGGGCTTGTGCCATTGCGAACTCCATACGCGGCGAATTGTGATGAATCGCTTTCGTCTGAGCCTGTGTCGTTCCTTTCTTCCAAAGGTTTGCAGTTTGGTTGTTAACTTTCAGTGCCGGAGCGGCATTGAGTTGATTGGAAAGTTGAATGTTCTCCAAGGAAACAATCTTTTCGGACTGAGCCTTTTCAAACTGAACTTTCTGCACTTGCTCCACAGCAACGGCTTTCTTTGCGATTTCGGCCTTCTTTGCTACAGGAGCTGCACTTGCGCTAAAGACTAATAAAGTAGCGCAAAGCAATGAGAAGAATTTCTTCATAATTGTTTGTTTTTAATAGGGTTAATAAATGTTATTTGTACCCGCGTTATTCGCGCGTGTATTGCGTTTTGTTTGCTTTTTTATAGCATAATTTGTAAATTGGCTGCAAAATTACTACTTTTTTTTGACATGTGCAAGAGTTTTTGCACTTTTTTTGACTTTTTGTTGTAAAATATGCTATTTTTGTATGATTTTGTAGGAAAAGACGGGGGAGGTTTGACCCTCTTTATAGCCGGCGACCATTAAATAATAGGTTCCGGGCGTCCAGATCTCATGAGTAAGGTTGCAATAACTCTCCCCTGTATCAATAAACCCGTTCTTGACATTGATAGGCGCATTCAGTTGCCACATACGTTCCACCCCTCCGGCACGTTGGACGCGAGCCTCGTCCTCCAAGCACCATATATACGGTTCCTCCGGTAGGGTGGGGATGATCTTCACCACGTTGGTTGCCTCGTTATATTCAAAACTGAACTCAAAGCCTTCGATATACGGATTGACCGGATCCTCTATCTCCTCTATCCGGATACTATCCCAATCAGAGCAAGGAAGGTGACGAATCGCCTTTCCGCCTTTCCAAAGATGGAAGAACGGGTCCGCCGTCTTGCCTGTCGCCTTGGCACATAAATCCGTTGTCCGCCTAACACGGACAGGTAACCGAAGATTATATGTAAAGAACTCGCCTGTCCGTTTGCCCTCGTTATCGCAACCGGCGAGAACAAGGGTGTAATTCCCATCCTTAATATACAGGTCGTTGTAATTAAGTGTGACGGTCCCTTTGTCCAAATCGTAGGTAGGGTCAAAGAACAGTACATCTATGTAGGCTTGCCAGAACTGCGTGGGGGTGAGGAACTCGTTGCCCACGTACTCTGCCATTTGGCGAAGACTGGTGGGTTCGGTGAGCTGCCACATATAGGTCACGTCCTCCCGTGAAGGGGTGATGGTGAGTTCCGTGGGACCGGCAGAGACCGAGAAACAGAGGTCGTTCATCGGGTAGGTGACGACCGTCATCGAATCGAGTTGCTTGTCCGTAGTCTGAAAATTCAGTTTATTACCGGAGAATAAACTCCACTGAATGAGTCCTAATATGAATATAATCGTCTTCAAGGATTTTGATTACTTCTTCGTTCGCTTTTACGCTTTTCAGTTGCGTCTCTTGTTGCTTTTCAACGGCAATCTTGTGTACCTCTTGCAGCGCTTCGCGGTGAACTTCCGTTCCGTCCTTACCATAGATAATAAGACTGTCTCCCTGCACTTTGGCATAACCAAACTGTTCTAGACCAAGAAACCATGCACTCCCACTTAGGGGAGTGATGGTTACTTGTTTCGCCTCGATTGCAGTAACAGCAATAAGGCTCAAAAGTCCTATTACAAATCTCTTTGCGATAATTATTGCAACAGTGTTTGTCCGTTGCGGATAACAATACCCTTGAAGTTCTTGTTGACTTCAGTACCGAAGATGTTATAGTACTTGTTGTCATTAACGGCTTTAACGTTGAATAAACCACTACCGTCACCTTTTTGCTTAATCACAATAGGCATCTTCGCTCCGTAAGCTTGCAGATAAACGGTATATTCGCGATCATTCTTCGTAGGGTTGGGTTGAACCTCAATCGTAAGTTGGCAACTGAGCGAGATATATTCGCTACCGCCCTCTTCGTAGGTATAAGGACCGGAGATAATCTCGTAATCTTCAATAAACTCCTCTGTATCAAGGTCGATAATCTCACCATTAGCGTCGTAGAGGTCTGCATCATCCTCAAAGTCGGTGGAGATATTGCAAGCAAACTCAAGCGTATCCGAAACATATTCAAGCGTATCCCCTTTTTTATCTATTCCAAGGAAGCCCATGGATAATGTACCGCCTTCTGCGCCTACTTCGTTAATCCAAGTGTCATCCCACATGTGAATATCGGTATAGTAAGCATTGAAAGCCATATCGATGTTCATATCGCCATAAGAGTGGAACTTATTATTCTTCAGCCACATCGTACGACCGCCGGTAGGAGTCTCCCAATAGTCGCAGAAGATACCGAAGTTACATTTGCTTTCATTGAAACCGGTTAACTCGGCATAGCAGTATTGACCAAAGGTAGCCGGCTTAACATCCATCGTACCGAAGGGGTTCTTCTCTTTGAAGACGAATTGGATAGTGTAACCGTGACCATCTTCTACGCAGTTCTTTTGCGTAGCGGTAGCTTGTGCCATAATAGAGTCGTGACGGAACCATTGCGTCTTTTTACCTGTAGTGGGATCAACCTCAATCCTAATGGGATAGATAGTGAGCGTCATATTCGTGGTAGCAGGGAATAACTCCTCTTTACTTGCGGCATCTCTATTGTAGCAGTGAACGAATACAGAGTCGCACCACATAGATTTGCCTTCCGGAATGGGGATGATGTTCACAAGGGTATCCAATGTACCTGCACCCCAAGAGGAGATGGTCATGCCCGAACCAAAGCACCAAGGAGTTCCGGCAGCACCGGAAGAAACCATATAGCGGTTACCTGCATTATCTTGATCACCGCTGCGATCTGCGTTCATCATCTCGCAGTTGGTCATTTGCTCGGGTTGCCAATAACCATTCATCATGTTCGTGGGAGCAATCTCACCGGGCCAATAAGCCTCAGCGGCGTAGCCGTACATGTAATCCGTATAGGTAGCATTGTAGGTAACCCACGTCTCACCACCATCGCTGGTGAATTTAACTTCATTAGGATAAACCGACAGGGTGGGGTTGCAATAATCCCAACCATAAGAGGCGGACGGATAATACAAAACAGCCGTGTCCTCTACGGTGATAGTCTCGTATTTTTCCGTTTCTTCGTTGAAAGCTTCATAAACCCACTTACCGGGTCCCATGACAGAGTAGTAAACAGTAGTGTCCTTGTAGGGGGTCATCAAGAAGCAGTTACCGGAAACATAACCGGGCTTGTAACTCATGTACATCTGACCATCAATGAAGTATTGACCCTCCAAAACGGTATCTTTATTTGCTGCGGGAGCTTTGAAGGGTACAGCGTTCACTGCATAACCTTCTGCACTTAACTCACCGTCATAAACAGCCGAAGGGATGTCACATTTTACTAATTGTGGCTTTGGCATCTTAGCCAATTGTTGCGCATTCATGGCAACCGTCAGTGCCATAGCGCTTAAGATTGTAAAAATCTTTTTCATAGACTTAAAAATTTAATTGTTATTTTTCTGTTCCAGTGACTTGAATCACTATATTGTCTCTTTCAAATGTTCCGCCTATAGCAGGGTTGATAGCCGTGGTGGCTTTGAATTGATAGGTTCCGTTCAAAGTCTCAAACAGCGTCTTTAATGTAGGAACGCTCTCTAAGAAAATCTCGGCTTGGTGGTCTTCCATGATTTGCGGTCCAACATAGGTAAGCGCGATATCTTCGCCTGTGAAGTCCGCCTTAAACTCATAGTAGACGTGACCGCGTTCCGTTGACTTGTCGGTATATTTGAGTTCCATCCAATAGGTGATGACTTGTTCACCGAAGACATAGTCCTCATTGTAAGTTAAACGCAAACCTAAAATTTTAGAAGTACGTTTTTTGCCCGTCTGACCCGCCATGTCGCAAAGTTCTTCATTCACTTGCTTGATAATATCCTCCAGACCCGTGGGAAGGGTGTTGCTCATATCGAGTGTCCAACCTTGTCCCCTGAGTTGCAGATAATTCTTTACATATTGTTTGGTAGGAGTCAAAACAGCAGATTCGGAGTGGAGCAGTCCATCTTCTTTGAATGTAAAATGACGATTGGTGTTCTTTTCTCCGGTCATCGTGTTCATTAAGTGAAGACCATCCGGCATTCCCGTAACAGGGGTGTAGGGATCTTCAATTTCAAACAATTTACCTTGCTGAGCAAAACGCAAAATACCCTCATCGTTGAAGATGGTATAAACTGTCTCCCCATCCTTATAATCCAACAAGTTGTAACTCTTGAAGATATCGTTGAGTATCTCGTCCGATTCGGTGGTCAAGGTGGCAATGTCTTCTCCCTCCTTCATTGCATAAAGAACGGAATAAGCACCATATTTCTTACCCTTCAAGCGAACTCTCTCCGGAGTGGCTTCCAAGATGAGGAACTCATAATCGCCCTCATAACCTAAACCGTTCGTGCCCGGGTCTGCCCACGTGTGCATAACATTATTATAGGTGTTGAACGTCAAGATAGGGCAGATGTCATTCACTACTCCCCAAACGCTCGCGGTATCACGCACGATTTTCTTTGCGGACTTGGCTTGCGTAGCGGATACTTGACCGTCTTTGGCAAACTGCAATTGCACATGTGCACTGGTCTTTTTCTCCGGATTGGCGAAATAAACCATGTGCCAACCATTGGTAGCACCCGTTAGGATATTCTCCGCATTCTCCATCGCTTTTTGCGACCGCTCAGATGCCGATAAATCGAACAAACGCTCCTCTTCACGAGAGCAACCTGCTAATACAACCAATGCGGTTAATGCATATAAAATAGTCTTTTTCATATTCGTCCTCCTTATTTCATTATAATCACATCCTTGCTGGGATCATACTTAATCTCCATCGCCGGATCGTAATTAGGATACGTGTGATAATCGAAGTTATTCTTCATCAACTCCTCGTAATTGAGGAAGATCTGACGGTTCATCACCTCCAAGTGCATTTGGTAAAGACTAATCTTCCATTGCTCTGCCAACCAGGAAGTGACCATGTTTAACTTTTGATTGATGTAACCGGCACCCTCCTCTTTGGCATCCTCAATCATCTTCTCCCAAGTAGCATCGTCCTTCACGATAAAGTTGGCAATGGTCTCCACAAAGTCTTCGTGGGTGGAGCAACGGGCATAGTTGCTTACAAACCCGTGCTCGTGAGCCTCTTTGTCACTCATATACTGCCAACCGGTAGGATCATAATCACCCGGGGTGATACTTTCATAATCCTTCGGATACAGTTTCTTCTGGTGCAGAATGTGACTGAACTCGTGGTGCATCGTCTTGAAGATATACTCGTTGAGTTGCTCCATATCGTACCAATCCATCTTGTTGATCTTCATGAGCGTAATCTTGATACCTCCCTCGGCATAACCTAATTTCTCGGTTCCTTGCGCGGCATTGATCATAGACGAACCTACAATCTGAATCATACGCGGACCGTTGTTATAAAGGAAAGAATCAATGTCATGACGCTGCATTACCGTGTCGTACACATTGTACCACAAGTATTGTGCCAAATGCGCTAACGTATCTGCCATGCCCAAACGAACGGGAACCACATTGTAGTTCGGATCCATAGCGGCATCGTCTAACAGATAACGGAACTCGCAGTTGTAAGGCTTAACGAAATACTCATTTAACCACGCGTCAAACTCCTTGGTGTAAAGATTCTCTTTCTTAACGCTATCTACAAAAACACTAGTGTCAGACAACGGTTCTTCTTTACAAGAACTGACTCCAATCAATACCAATGCTAAAAGTGCAATATTTATAATCTTTTTCATATTCATCCTCCTTATTTAGTGACCATAATGGGCGTTCCTAATCCAATCGGTGGCAGGTTCTTTGCTAACGAATCCGTCGGAGCGGTGGTTACAACACTACCCGAAGTGGGGGCGCTTTGACTTGTACGCGGGTTCGGTGTCATACCGGCAAGCATTACCTCTTGCGGTAACTGAATAGCCAAACGCTCGTCTCTTACTTTCATTGTCATTTCCGGTTTGGTACCTTGCTTGTGCGTGAACTCAATACCATAACGCTTCAAGTCTTGCAGACGTAAACCATCGTGGAAAGTCTCGATACGACGGAAGTGCAAGCAGCAATGAACGAGAGGCAACTGACGCTCCGAAATCTCCCAACCGGGAACCACTTCCTCTTGGTTTAATTCGGGAGCATAAGGCGTGCCGTAGTTCTTGGTATAAAAGTCTTTAATGATATTGTAATTCAAAGCTACCGTGCTATCCGGATTTATGTTCATCACACGCTTTCTTACGTTCATGTTTTCGCACCATAAGCGCAGATCGTTGATGGCTCCTTCCTCGTCACCGGCAAACACTCTTGCTTCTGCACGCACCAGTAATGTCTCATCAGAGGTGAAGGCACGCGTTACACCGTGGATATAACCATAACCGTTGACCTTATCCGTATATTCGAACTTATAGTAGAACTTACTGAGGAAACTACCATATTGGTCACTTCCTACACTCCAAATACTCATCGCTCCTATCAATGCGCGATTGCCCCAGCAAGGACCGGAACCTTCCAAACTGTACTTGAGCGCATCATCCTTTGACTGATAACGACCATAATCGGGGAAGTTCGTATAGGGGGCTTGCGTCATCGTGGTGTGAAGCAGTAAGTTACTCGGCGACTTGATGTCAATCCACGCATTCATACTTTGCTCAATATCCGTGGTCACAATATGCTCGTAATAGTGATCAAAGAGTTTACTGAGCGTGGTAGCATCATCCGTTCCTAAAACCGCATTGGCACAAACAATAGCCTTCTCCCACTGACGGGTGTAGAGGTAGAAACGGGCAGCAAAAGCATTGGCTGCGGCTACATTGAAGTGGTATTTAGGCACGGAATAATAACCGTCGCTGATATTGGGCAATGCTTCCTCAAGGTCTTTCTCAATGCAAGCATACGTCTCCGCCAAACTCGGACGGTCATAGTGCGGCCTTACCGCCGTCTCCGGTTCCGTCATATACACAATACCTAGGTCTTGCTTACTGAGTTCGGGGTCACGCCAGGCCTGGCAAAACACCATTGTCAGTAAGAAGTGGTGATAAGCACGAATCATCTTGGCTTCGGCTTTCTCCGCAGTCATATCAATGCCTTGGGCCTCTAACTTCTCAATGGCTTGTAATGCTTGGTTGGCTGCGGCAATAGCGGAATAGTGGGCATCCCATAAGTATTTAGGCGAGTCTTGTTGACCACTTGATACTACGGGCTCCCAACCGAAAATCTCATCGTACATCTTATCCAATGGCAACAGGTTACGGCAGTGACCCGTCTTATCCGGAGCGTCATTGTCAATGACGTTATCCGAGGTGAAATCCAAAATAGGAGCCGTGCAACCTTCGGTGTATGCGCTCACTAACAATAATTGTACTTTCTCTTTCGTGTCAATCGAAGCACGCATATCGGGGTTCTTATCCAAAAAACCCTCTCCGTCCTTACAACCCATCAAAGCGATGGTTGCGAATACAAATATAGCTAATTTTTTCATATGCAATCCTCCTAATTATAATCCAAGACGGACAGTTAATGTAAATTGACGCGGGTTAGGCGAAGCTACACCACCCGTGTTGTAGAACTCCGGATCACGTCCGTTGAGTTTCTTATCTGCATACGCCAACCAAAGGTTCTGCGCACTGAGTTTAACCATAAAGCCCGAAACCGCTTTCTGACCTTCAAAATACTTCGACGGAATATCATAGCTCAAACTCAGTTCCTTCAAACGAATAAAATCACTCTTCGCTACGCGTTGGTCACTATAGTTATATGCCGAATAACCCCAACTCAGGTCGTTAATCGTACTATATTGACGCGTGGTAGCAATGGCTGGAATAGTGGTTGTGTTCTCATCGCCGGGCACTACCCAACGGTTCTTCATCTCCTTCATACTGGCCGTTAAGTCGCTATACTGACTGCTATATACATAGCATAGCGGATCCAAACGTACCACACCGCCGAAGTTATAGGTGAAATAGACATTGAGTTTCAAACTGTTCTTCAAGAACCCGAACGTGTTACCAAACGAACCGGTAATCGTAGGATCAATCGTACCTTCATACTTCAAGTACTTAATCTGCTCGGGATCATATTCTTGGAAGTTCAACTCACCATAGTTGCTCGGATCAATGATACCATCATTGCCATGGAACGTGGGCAGACCTTCCTCCGTCAATCCGGCAAACGGAATGGAGAATAGGGCTCCTACCGGATAACCTTGCATACGGCCATAACCGTTAACCAACGAATAAACTTGCGAATACGAGTCTAACTTCGTAATCTCGTTCTTAGCCCAACCGAAAATCCAGTCCGTGGTCCAAGTGAACTCCGGCATCTTCACGTTCACCGTCGAAATGGTGAACTCCACACCCGTCGATTCCATCGTGGCATCGTTGGCGAGTTTTGAGGTTTGACCACCTACACCCATCGTCTGAACATAACCAATCAAGTCGAAGTTATTACGTTTGTACCAGTCCAATTCAAGGTTTACGCGGTTATCTACAAATCCCAAAGCCACACCGATATTGAGCTCATGCTTCTTCTCATAGGTCAACTCCGAGTTCTCCAAGTCATACAACTGAATACCCGTCTCCGAAGCATCCGTGCTGGGACGATAAGGACTGTAACTTTGGAATACGGCTAACGAGTTGGTTACATTACTCGGTCCGCGGTCCGCGGTCAACGAATACGAAGCCTTCAAACTGGCGTGCGTCCAAGCCTTACCAAACGTCTTATTCCACCAGCGCTCCTCGTGTGCGTTCCACGCACCGGATACGTTCCATGTAGGCAACCAACGGGCATTACGCGACTTACCTAACTTATTCGTACCCTCGTAACGGATGGTTCCGTTAATCGTGTAACGACCTTTATACGAATAGGTCGCCATACCGAAGAAAGCGAGGTTGCGATAGTATGTAAACTCGTTAGCAAAATATTGGGAGTTCTCCTCTTGACTCTGCTTGAAGAGTTTGTAATCGGTATAAGGTACACCCCCATTGTTGTATTGATATCCCCAACCGCGGAACCATGTGTATTGACGATCCGTCATGTTTCCTTCTGCACCTGCGAAGATACTGATGATGTGGTCGCCGTTCTTACCTAGGTCCGCATTATAACTAATCGTTCCGCGGAAGTCCGTGGAAATCAATTGATAACCGGTCAGGTCATAAATACCACCCTTCGGCAAAACGGAAATAGGCTCCGCCTTCGTGTTATCCGGATCCGTATAGAGGAAAGAGTTGTGCTCACGGATAGTGGCATTTTCAGGATCGATACCGGCACGATAAGCACGCGCCTGGTTACTCTCATCCATGATATTGTGCTCTGTGGTGGAGTTATAATAACGGATGGCACCTAAGGCACTAATCTCCAGTCCGCGGACAGGCTTATAGTTAAGCTCGCCTTGGAACTTAATATCCGTCACCTTTAATTGCAAATAGTTTTTCTCTAACTCGTCCAACTCATTGAAATCGCAGTAGTTACGGCGATATGTATCACTCGGGTCCATCACGCGTGCCGTGTTCATGGCATACGAGAAGGGGTTGATATCGAACTCACGAGAAACAGCACCCGTAATCGGGTCCGTGTTCGAACTAATCGTACCCGGAGCTTTCTGTTGACGATAAGAAGCGTTACTTACCAAGTTCAACGTTAAGTTCTTCAAGATATCGTAACTGGCATTTAAGTTTGCCGTAAAACGCATCACCTGACTGGACTTATACCATCCCGGATCGTGCATCGCACTCAAGGACGCATAAACGCGACCCTTATCCGTACCGGCAGAGAAACTGAGCGAGTGGTTGTGCATAATCGTGTTGTTAAACAATGCATTGAACCAGTTCGTATTACGATACTCCGCTTGACGCAGATATTCGTTCTTCGCGGCTTGCGTATTCTCTAACTTACCTTGGTCAATCAATTGATACATACGACCATAAACACCGAAGTTCTTAGCCGAAGCCAAGGACGAATATTCAAGCCAACCCTTACGCTCCAACTCTTGATAGATACCCATCTGCTCTTGCGAGTTACAGATGTTGTAATCCACATACGACGGAACTTGACGATATGTCAACTCAGCGTTATAAGTCAGTTTGCTCTTACCGGCTTGACCTTTCTTCGTGGTAACAACAATCACACCCGCCATCGCGCGAGCACCATAGATGGAGGTGGCACTACCATCTTTCAAGATTTGGAAACTCTCAATATCGTCGGCATTGATACCCGAGATAGCACTCGCAATCAGCGTCGCGGCATCACCACTACTCAGATCGTCAGCACCTAACTCAATAGCATCCTCCAAAACGACACCATCTACCACCCACAAAGGCTTAGAAGCACCGAAAATAGAGGTAGCACCACGAACACGGATCTTAGGAGCCGTACCGAATGTACCACTCACGTTTTGTACGCTCACACCGGCAGCACGACCTTCCAGCGAACGGGAGATATCCGCTACACCGTCCAGCTTCGTCTTTTCAGCATCCAACTTCGTGGCAGCACCCGTGAACAAACGCTTGTCCTGCTTAACCATACCTTGAACGACCACTTCCTGAATCTCTTGGGCATCCGTGCTCAGTTTTACCTTAATCTCCGGCTTAACCGCCACGGTCTCCGTACGATAACCCATGTACGAAATGGTCAAGTTCTTTACTCCGGCAGGGACCATAAACTCAAAATAGCCATCAAAGTCCGATACCGTACCTACGGAGGTTCCTTCCGCTACGATGTTAGCACCAATGGCAGGCTCACCTATCTCATCATAGATGTAACCCGTCACTTTCGTCTGAGCGAACAGCACTACGGATAGCAGCAAAGAAACCCATGTTAAAACAATCTTATTCATTATAATATTTATTAATTATTGTGCGCCCTTATACGTACATACTGCATGCGTACATACGAAAAAGTGCGCAAAATTACAAAAAATAAATGACATGTGCAAATATTTTTTGCTTTTTTTGTGGATTTACGTACTTTTGCTATGTATTGTTGGCAAAAAACTAACGATATGTTAGAAAAAAGGCGTTTTTTGTGTCAAAAAGTTCGTTTGCCACCTCGCAAAGTTGCACACTCGTTATTTGCGCTATTTTAGCAAACGTTTCTTGCCATCTCGGAGCATGGTGGAAATAAAGCATGTGTTTCGCCATTCCCAGTACATTATTCTCCTGGTTCTCGGCGGCAATCGCCATCTGCCCCCGTAACTGCTCAATGGCGCGTTGCAGCTGTGCCTCACTCAGTTGCCGGTTCTTGAGCAGCTCCAACTGCTGATGAACGAGTTCCAGGCATTGACTTTCGTCCTCCGGGTCCGAGGCGAAATAGACGGACCAATACCCCGTGTCACTGAGGGGCGTATACGTAGACTCTACCGTATAGACCAGTCCCCGCTGCTCTCGCAAGCACATATTCAGACGCGAGTTTAACGCTCCTCCGCCCAGGATATTATTGAGTAAATAGGCGGTCAACTGCTTCTCGTGCCCCAACGGATAGGCGAGTCCGCCCATCATCACGTGCGTCTGATGCGTGCGTTTCTTCATCGTTACGGGGACGGGGGCTTGCCCATGGGGCACAAAAACCTCTCTCGCGTGCGCACGCGTATTAATATAAGGTGTATCGCTTAAACACCGTTGCACTTCCCTCATCACCGTCTCCATCGGTAACCGGCTTTGGGAAAAAACGACCATCCGTTGCGTGTCGTAGCAGCGCGCCATAAACGCTTGCGCATCCTTGCCCTTGATCTCATGCAGCGTCTTGGATGTACCTAAGATAGGGTAGGCGAGAGTGGAACCGGCAAAGACCATTCCCTCAAAATCGTCGTAGATGAGTTCGCTCGGGGAATCGTTATAACTCTCTATCTCGTCCAGGATGACCTGTAACTCCTTATCCGTTTCTTTCTTCGGGAACGTAGGATGCAACACCAGGTCCGCAATCAGGTGCAGCGTGTGCGCAAAGTGTTCCACCGGCGTGGCGGCATAAAACGTGGTCTCCTCCTTCGTGGTATACGCATTGATCTCCCCACCGATACCCTCAATCTGATTGATGATCTGACTCGCCGTACGGGTGGTCGTCCCCTTGAAGACACAATGCTCTATATAGTGCGCCAACCCATTGAGCGAAGCCTCCTCGTCCCTGGTACCGGCACCTACCATAATCCCTACGTACGCTACGTCGGAACCTACCCGTTTGTGCACAATTTGTATCCCGTTGGGCAAAATGTCGTAAAAAATATCATTCATATTTGCATATATCAAAAAAAAGTCGTACCTTTGCAGCGTATTTCAATTCGGCGGCATAAACTGGAATTCTCCCGCCGGTCGAAATCCGCCGCGGCATTGGCGGAATTGGTAGACGCGCTAGACTTAGGATCTAGTTCTCACGAGTGAAGGTTCGAGTCCTTTATGCCGCACGCTATGAAAAAACTTCTCTTTTTCTTCAGTTTATTACTTGTGTTTGTTTCTTGCAAGTTAAAAGGTGAGGCGGAGTCCACTCCGCAACTCTCGTTCTCCGTGTTCGAGCATCATCATGATTCTATTGTCCGCTACTTTAATGCGCGACCTCTCTCGTCGAGCCTCTATCTGATTGATACCATCGCCGTTTCGGATACTATGGTCTTCTCCATCGGAGCTAATGGTGTCTATAATGGTTTGGACTCCCTTATCGTCCGCTGGGATAGTACGGCTATGAAGGCTACTTTTGCGGTTGCGTCGGATTGGCGTAATTATGTGGATGCCTCTAAATCCGATATCCCTAAGGGCCGTTTCCACTTCTATCCTTACGTATCGACTGCGGTGATACCGATGGTTTATGTCCCGACCAAACCGGGTTTAGACACCCTCTCTTTCCACTTAGCGAACACTTCTACGGTCTTCGGACCGGTGCAGGTGACGTTCATTCAGCCCGTTCGTTAGTATCGAACTGATCGATATATCTCAGGTTTTGCTTCTCTAATGCGTTATCAGGGCGAATCTTATTGAGCCTTGCTGCATGGACCATCAAGAACAGAATGCGTCCTAAACTCTCCTCTGTGGGGTCGTTTTTGTATGCCTCCAGACGCTCGTCTAACTCTTTCCAAACCTCCTCTATCGTCGTTGGGTCTAAGCCGGCATTGGCTATCTTATCTTGGATACGATAGGCTTTGATGAGGGCGGGCAGGGCTTGCGGTATGCCGCTGAGGATGGTCTTGTTGCCGTCTTTCTCCTTGAGTTTGACTTGCTCCCAGAGTTTGGACACCTCCTCCGGACTGCTCGCTTTCTCCCCGCCGTAGATATGCGGATGACGGAAGATGAGTTTCTCCGACAGGTGGTTGCATACGTCCGCGATGTCGAAATCGCCGGTCTCGCTACCGATCTTAGCGTAGAAGATAACGTGCAGCAGTACGTCTCCTAACTCTTTGCTTATTTCTTGTTTATTTCCTGCCACGATGGCGGAGGCCAGTTCGTAGGTTTCCTCGATGGTGTTTTGTCTTAGACTCTCGAAGGTCTGTTTGCGGTCCCAAGGACATTGCTCCCTGAGCTCATCCATGATGGTGAGCAAGCGGTCAAAAGCTTGCAATTGTTCCTGTCGTGTATGCATAGTCATTAAATTTGACTGCAAAATTACACAATTTTTCTTACATTTGCAAAAAATATTTGCATAAATCGAGAAATTTCAGTACCTTTGCACGTTTATTTATGATTTGGCTACACAATGTACCTGTTTTATACCCCGGACATAGCGCTCAATCACTGCCTCAGTGAGGAGGAATCGCAGCATTGCATTCGCGTGCTGCGGTACGATAGAGGTGACGAGATCCTGCTTACCGACGGACGCGGTACGACCTATCAGGCGCGTATCACCAATCCGCACCCCAAGCACTGCGAGTTCGAGGTCATCTCTTCCCAAAAACAGGAACCCCATCACCATTTTCACCTCCATATCGCCATCGCTCCTACGAAGAACGTAGAGCGCCTGGAGTGGATGGTGGAGAAATGTACGGAGATCGGCGTGGACGAGATCACGCCGCTGCTGTGCCGCTTCAGCGAGCGCAAACAACTGCGCACCGACCGCCTCGAGAAGATCATCCTCTCCGCCGCCAAACAATCCCTTACCCCCTACCTCCCCGTCCTAAACGACCTCACACCCTTTGACGAGTTTATAAAAGGTCATTCAGCGCAGGGCGGTCTATTCATCGCTCATTGCTACGAGCGCGACAAGCGCTCCCTCAAAGAAGAAATGAGAGGAGGAGATGTCACCATCCTCATCGGTCCCGAAGGGGACTTTAGCGAGCAGGAGATTGAGACCGCTTTGGCCGCCGGGTATGTGCCCGTGAGCCTCGGCGAGAGCCGACTGCGTACCGAGACGGCAGGCGTGGTGGCGTGCCATACAGCGATATTATTGAACGAATGATATACTTTCTAAGTGATGCCCATATCGGTTCGCGCGTGATAGCGGATGCGCCATCGCACCAACAGCGCCTCATTGACTTACTCACGCTGATGAGCAAGGACGCTACCCATATCTTCTTCTTAGGGGATATGTTCGACTTCTGGTACGAATATGTCTGGTCCAATCGCGCTAAACGCAAAGCCTACGGACCGGTGCTCGATGCCTTCCGCCGCTTGACGGAGAAGGGGATAGAGGTGCATTACTTCACCGGCAACCACGATATATGGACCTTCGGTTGGCTCGCCAAGCAAACGGGCATGACCATCCATCGCGAGCCCTATTGTGCCCAATTAAACGCTCGGACGCTATTCCTTGCCCATGGGGACGAGTTCTCTACCTATAAACCCTTCCTCCGCCTGCGCAAGGTCTTTCATAACCCGGTGCTGCAATGCCTGTTTTCGTTGCTGCCGCCGTGCTTGGGGGACGCCTTCGGCTATCGGTGGGCAAAGCGTAGTCGGCAGAAGGAACTGGACCACCCCGCTCCCTATAAGGGCGAAGAAAACGAGGACTTGGTGCGGTTTGCCAAAACCTATGAACCCTCGCAACCGATCGATTATTTTGTGTTTGGCCATCGCCATATCGAATTGGATTTGATGCTCAGTAAGTCCCGCAGGATGATTATCCTCGGCGATTTCTTTAAGCAGTGGACCTATGCCCGATTATCGGACAAAGGCGAAATGAGTTTGATGAATTATGAGTAACGAGTTTTTAGTAAAAGAGGAAGAGGTCCTGCGGATGCTCAAGACCGTGTTCGATCCCGAGATACCGGTGAATATCTACGACTTGGGCCTTATTTATAAGATTGATATTGAGGGTGATACCTGTACCATCGAAATGACTTTGACGGCTCCCTCCTGTCCCGCGGCGGACTTCCTTGTCGAGGATATTCGCCAGAAAGTGGCGAGCGTGGAGGGCATCCGTCAAGTGAACGTCAACCTCGTCTTCGAACCCGAATGGACAAAGGATATGATGAGTGACGAAGCGAAACTCGAATTAGGATTTATGTGATATGTTAAACGACCTGATCACTTGGGACCAATGGCTGTTACTGGTCATCAATAGCGCCCACTGCGCTTTTGCCGATACGCTGATGTGGATCATCAGCGGGAAGGCTACGTGGATATGGCTTTACGTGCTGCTCCTCGGTCTTGTCTTCTACCGCTGCCATCAGCTCTCGAAGACCCGCTCGCTGCGCCTGCCTTGGTGGCTCATCGCTATCCTTACCGTAGTCGTGGTTGCGGGCAGTGCCGGACTGGCGGACTTCGTATCCTCCGGGATCATCAAACATGCCGTTTGTCGTTGGCGTCCTACCCATGACCCCGGGCTCATGGCCCTCGTCCATCGGGTCAACGGCTATGCCGGCGGGAACTACGGGTTTGTGAGCAGCCATGCGGCGGATACGTTTGCTTGTGCCCTGAGTTTTGCGCTGTTTTGGCACTATACCTCTGACCATAAAAAAAGAGCCACGTTAGGTGTGACTCTTCCTTTGATGATATGGGTTGTACTTAATTGTTACAGCCGGGTTTATCTGGGCGTACACTATCCGGGGGACATTGTGGGTGGCCTTTGTGTGGGTGGTGCGATTGCGGTCCTTCTTTTCCTGGGCCTGCGAACCGTCCTACCGGTTGTTGATGATGAGGACCGGGCTGGATCTGACGATTCATGTAAGCGTCGTACTGCTCCTTAGTGAGGATCTTTTTGAGCTCTTTGTTCGACTGCTCCATGTACGTCATCATCTGAGCTCTACTGCATCCTTCCTCGCGCAGGCGAGCATATTTAAGGTGCATATCGAAGATAGCGCGATATTGGGCTGTGTCCTTGATGTGGAGTTCGTGCGCCATCATCTGGGTTTGTTTGAGAGCACACTCTTCGGCGGAACGCTGATGCATGTCGTGACGAGGGCCTTGGGCCATCATAATCCCGCAAGCGGGGATAACTAAACTGATAAGTAAATAAAACCGTTTCATAATAGTAAGATTTTTAAACATTCATCCATAGATATTCAAAAACCGTGCCAAACTCTACTTCCTTCATAGCTCAGCGGTTGTATTTCTCTCAACCCTCCTCCCGTTCGGCGGTGCGTCCGGCGGTGCGCGTAGCACTGCTCGGCATCATCATCGGCGTGATGGTGATGGTCGTCACCATCGGGGTGGTGGTAGGCTTTAAACAGACGGTCGCGAATAAGGTCGCGGGGTTCGGCTCCCACGTGCAGGTGGTGAACTACGACAATAACAACACCTACGAGATGCTCCCCATCACCTGGTCCGACTCGCTCATCGATAAACTATCGTCCTATGCCCACGTCAAGGCCGTTGCGCCGTTCTATACCAAACCCGGTATCGCTAAGACCGATAATGACTTCCAAGGGGTGGTGTTTAAGGGCACTACCTATTGGGATTATTTCCTCTCGAACCTCGTGGAGGGAACGCTTCCCGCGAATCCTAATGAGGTCATCATCTCCCGCCGACTGGCGGATAAACTGCAACTGAAAACCGAATCCACCTTCCTCCTTTATTTCGTGAACGAGAACGTGAAGGCGCGTAAGGTGCGCGTGACGGGAATCTACCACTCGGGTGTGGGCGAACTCGACGATACGTTTATCATCGGCCTCCCCGCTTTCGTGCTTGCGCTCAACCAATGGACCGACCACCAAGCCTCCGGGATTGAGGTCATGGTCGATGACCTACGCTACCTCCACGAGGTAGGGGACGATGTGTATTTCGCTACCGCGAACCGACTGGATGCTGAGGGCAATGCGTTCTATACCCAGAATGTGGAACAACTCAATCCGCAGATCTTCGCGTGGCTCGACCTGCTGGATATGAACGTCATCGTCATCATTATTCTCATGCTCGCCGTAGCCGGGTTTAATATCATCTCCGGACTCATCATCCTTATCCTCGATAGCATCCAACTCATCGGTACCCTTAAGGCCTTAGGGGCTACCAACGGCTTTGTCAAACGTATCTTTATCAAGCAGGCGCTCATGCTCATCGGTAAGGGAATGCTCATCGGTAACGCCTTGGGGCTCGGCCTTTGCTACCTGCAATATACTACCCATCTCCTCCCGCTCGATGCTACGTCCTATTACGTGGATTTCGTACCCATCAGTTTCGCATGGGGCTGGATCATCGTCCTTAATATCGCTACGGTGCTCATCTCGATGCTTATCCTCCTGCTCCCCGCGGCGATCATCTCCCATATCTCCCCCGCCCAAGTAATGAAATTTGAATAATGCAACTGGTTACCCCCATAGATATCACGCCCTCCGCGCATAAGATCAGCATCGATGACCGCATCTTGCTGCTCGGTTCGTGTTTCTCCGACCGTATGGCGGATAAGTTCCGCGAGTCGTATTTGCGCGTGACCGCCAACCCTACCGGCACCCTGTATAACCCCGTCTCCATTGCGCATCATATCGACGATTATGCCCCCGAGGCGGATGTGATTATCATCACCTTCGGTACCGCCTGGGTCTACTTGGATAAGTGCACGATGCACGATGCACAATGCACGATGGAGGCCGTGGTGGATAACTGCGAGAAGCGGCCGGCTACGGATTTTATCCGTCGTCGTTTGACGGTCGAGGAGATTGTGGATTTATGGCGTCCGATCCTCGAACGCTATGCCGATAAGCAGTGGATCTTCACCGTTTCTCCCATCCGCCATAAGAAGGACGGCTTGCACGAGAACCAGATATCCAAAGGTATCCTTTTGCAATCTATCGATAATCTTCAATCCTCAATCCTCAATCCTCAATCCTCCTATTTCCCGAGTTATGAGCTTCTCCTCGACGAACTGCGGGACTATCGTTATTACGCTGCGGATATGTTGCATCCCTCGGATGTGGCGGTAGAGATATTGTGGGAGCGGTTCTGTGATACGTATTTCTCTGCCGACACGCGGCACTCGATGGGTCTGCTTCATCAACTCTGGCTGGATGAGCATCATCGTCCTTTGCACCCTGATTCCCCCGAGGCGCAGGCTTTTGCTACCCACCTCGAACAAGAAAAACAACAACTTCATAAACTCTTTCCTCACCATGTCTAGATTTTTATTTATCGCTTTAGCGATGATGGCTCTACCCCTCCGGGCGCAGAGCGAACAAGAGATTGAATCGATTCTCAAGCAAATGACCTTGGACGAGAAGATTGCTATCATTCACGCCCAGTCTAAGTTCTCATCCCCCGGTGTACCTCGTCTCGGTATCCCCGGCTTATGGTGCTCCGACGGCCCTCACGGGGTACGCGCCGAAGTGCTATGGGACGAATGGAACCAAGCCGGTTGGACTTCCGACTCGTGCGTCGCTTTTCCGGCACTGACTTGTCTGGCGGCTACTTGGAATCCGGCTATGAGCCGTCTCTACGGAGAGAACCTCGCCGAGGAAGCCTTGTATCGCGGAAAGAACGTGATGCTCGGTCCCGGGGTGAATATCTACCGCACTCCGCTCAATGGTCGTAACTTTGAATATATGGGTGAGGACCCGTACCTGAGTTCGCGTATGGTGGTGCCTTATGTGCAAGGTGTTCAGTCCAAAGGGGTTGCTACCTGCGTCAAACACTTTGCCCTCAATAACCAAGAGACCTATCGCCATTTAGTCGATGTCAAAGTCAGCGATCGCGCCCTCTACGAGATCTACCTGCCCGCTTTTCGGGCTGCCATCGTAGAAGGAGGTTCGTGGTCAATCATGGGTTCGTATAACCGCTATAACGGACAGTATAACTGCCATAACGAGGTGCTGCTCAACCGCATCTTACGCGACGAATGGGGCTTTGACGGTGCGGTTATCTCCGACTGGGGTGGATGCCAAGAGACGCCGCAAGCCATCACCAACGGCCTCGACCTTGAGTTCGGTACTTGGACCGATGGCATGACCGAAGGGGCTGCGAATAGTTATGATGCCTATTACCTCGCAAGTCCGTATAAGAAACTCATTCTAGAGGGCAAAGTGGGGACGAAGGAACTGGACGATAAAGTGCGCAACGTGCTGCGTCTCATCCTGCGCACGTCGATGAACCCCAACCGCGGCTTTGGTTCGCTGCACTCCGACGAGCACTATGCCGCTGCCCGTCAAATAGCGGACGAAGGAATCGTTCTTTTAAGGAATGAGGAAATAGGAAAGAGGAAGAAGAAATTATTGCCCCTACTCCTCTACTCCTCTACTCCTCTACACTCAATACTCGTCGT
>CALCGR010000161.1 GCA_937901025.1 uncultured Bacteroidales bacterium | reverse complement strand
ATCCCCAATAGATAATATAACTATTAAACAATATCTTATAAATATTAAATTGATTTTTCAATCCTTCATTAATACTTGAATCATTAACTGAGCATGAATCAAATGTAATTTTTCTTGTTTCAAATCCGGATATATATTGAGTAAAAAGCTGTTTTATAAAAGGAATTGAATTTACTGAAATACATCCTCCAAGAATAAATTCTTTTTTATATATTTTACTTAAATGAAGTTTTATGGTATAATAATTGCATGAGGAGGTAGTTATGAAAAATAATAACGAACAAGTCCAAGAAAAAATGACATTAAAAGATTACGAAAAGAAATATACAAGAAGACAAAATATAAAAGCAATAAAGTCTTTTCTATTAATATTAGAAGTAGCTATAGGATTGATAATTGCTGCATGCTTATTTTACTTAGTGCTACAAATATATAACTTAAATAATATAGCTGGATATGTAAGTATAGCTTTTGCTGTTGTTTTGTATATTTTCTTATATATAGTACCGGTTATAAAAATTAAAAAGACAAAATCATTTACAACTAATGTAAATGCAAACAACGCAAAAGATGCAAAAAAGCATAATAAGAAAATGCGAGAAGAAATAGCTGATAAAATGATTGAGTTTACTGCTACAACAGAAGGCATTGGATGGTATAGAAGTGATTTGATAGGAAAACTTGCGATTGCTAGACAAACAAAAAATGATGAAGAGCTTAAAAATATATTAACAGAATTATATAATACCGATGTAAAAAAGACTGCAAATAGTATTATTAGAGAACATGCGGTAAGAGTTGGTATTACAACAGCTATATCACAATCTGAAAAGCTTGATAGCATGTTTGTGGCTATATATGAAATTAATCTAATTAAAGACTTAGTATTTCTTTATGGATATAGACCTAGTGAAGCTCAACTATTAAAAATTTACACAAATGTAATTCATAATGCGTTAATAGCATACGGAGTTCAAGGCGTTACTCAGGGATTAGCAACTGGTGTTGCTCAAAAAATAGGACAATCTGCAAAAGGCATTCCTCTTCTTGGAAACGCGATTGCAACAGTAATTGATTCTGCATCGCAAGGAGTTGTGAATGGTTCTTTAACAGTTGTAATTGGAATTCAAACTAAAAAATATCTAATGAAAGAATATAAATTACAAAATTTATTAGATGGTTTGGATGTATCAGAGGACAACGAAGCTGAAATGATTAAAGAAGTTAAAGAAGATATTTTAAAGGAAACAAAGTAAAATATTGTATAAAAAATGAGGCTAATTAAGCCTCTTTTTTTGATAAATAAAAATATGCAAAAATTTAGGAAAACATTTTCAAAAAGTTTAAATTATTTCTTGACTTAAGAGGCTAACTGTGGTATAATAATATAGGTTAGTCGTTCTAAGGAATGAATTAATCAAATATTTTTAAAAAAGTGCTTGACAAGGCAAATTAGATGTAGTATAATCTTGTATGCTGAATTAAGCAAGAAGGTCTTTGAAAACTAAACAGAAAACCAAAAATAACAGGTGGAGACAGGAAACTTAAATAATATTACGAAATTAAAAAAAATAAAAAATATTATTATGAGAGTTTGATCCTGGCTCAGGATTAACGCTGGCGGCATGCCTAATACATGCAAGTCAAACGGGAAGTAGCAATACTTCTAGTGGCGAACGGGTGAGTAACACGTAGGCAATCTGTCCTTAAGATTGGGATAACAGCTGGAAACGGCTGATAATACCGGATAACAAATAGTTTCGCATGAAATTATTTTGAAAGATGCCCTCAAGCATCACTTTTGGAGGAGCCTGCGGCGCATTAGCTAGTTGGTGAGGTAACGGCCCACCAAGGCGACGATGCGTAGCTGCGCTGAGAGGCGAAACAGCCACATTGGGACTGAGAACGGCCCAAACTCCTACGGGAGGCAGCAGTAGGGAATTTTCGGCAATGGGGGAAACCCTGACCGAGCAATGCCGCGTGAACGATGAAGATCTTCGGATCGTAAAGTTCTGTTGTAATGGACGAATGATAGGTATAGGAAATGATATCTATTTGACGGTACTTTACTAGAAAGCCCCGGCTAACTATGTGCCAGCAGCCGCGGTAATACATAGGGGGCAAGCGTTATCCGGAATTATTGGGCGTAAAGAGTGCGTAGGCGGTTTATTAAGTCTGGTGTGAAATCCCATAGCTTAACTATGGCGGGTCATTGGAAACTGGTAAACTTGAGTACAGTAGGGGCAAGTGGAATTCCAAGTGGAGCGGTGGAATGCGTAGATATTTGGAGGAACACCAGTGGCGAAGGCGGCTTGCTGGGCTGGAACTGACGCTGAGGCACGAAAGCGTAGGGAGCAAACAGGATTAGATACCCTGGTAGTCTACGCTGTAAACGTTGAGTATTAAGTGTCGGGAGCAATCTCGGTGCTGCAGTTAACACAATAAATACTCCGCCTGGGGAGTACGGTCGCAAGACTGAAACTCAAAGGAATTGACGGGGACTCGCACAAGCGGTGGAGCATGCGGTTTAATTCGATGCAACGCGAAAAACCTTACCAGGTCTTGACATACTGTTGTCAGGATTAGAGATAATCCCTTTCTTCGGAACAACAGATACAGGTGGTGCATGGTTGTCGTCAGCTCGTGTCGTGAGATGTTGGGTTAAGTCCC
>CALCGR010000160.1 GCA_937901025.1 uncultured Bacteroidales bacterium | reverse complement strand
TCGCCGCGCAAGAGCGCCCCGCGGCAAGGGGCGACGGAACGCCCCGACGAGCGGAGAGGAAACGAGGCGCCAAAGGCGCAGAAGTTTCCGATATATCGGGAAACCGTAAGGGAACCCGCATGCAATGCGGGGACAAAAGAACAAAAAAACGAGGGACCCGCATGCGATGCGGGACAATAGACGAAACAAAAAAGGAAACGAGGCGCTATGCTTCCCGACGAGCGGGCGAAGAAAAGTTTTTTGATTTACGTTGACTAAGGAAAAGGCCGAGGATGATAAGGGCCATCCCGAGCCATTTGCCGAGGGGCAGGTGTTCGCCAAAGGCGAGGAACATAAACAGTGCCGTAAACAGCGGGCGGATATTATTGAATACGTTTCCGCGCGTGACCCCTATCTGACGGACCGCATAACAAAACAACACAAACGCCGCCACTGTAGAGAACAGAGCCAGATAAACCGTACAACCCACCGACTGCCAGACCTGCGTTGTCCAAACGGTAAGATCTGCACTCAACGGCCAATGAAAGCCCTCCCGGATACCCCACATAGGATAGAAGAGAAAGAGGGAACACAATTGCACATAAAAGACGATGGTCATCGAGTTATATTGAGCGGGGATACGGCGTAAGACAACCGAATACAGCACCGCGGTAGACACCGACAGGAAAGCCGTCAATATCCCCCACGCATTGCCCAGTTCGAACGAAGTGGAGCCTATCAGCACCAGCATCGCCATACCGATGGTAGAGACAAGGATGCCGACGATATTATAGATAGTGACGCGTTCGCGCAGGAGCAGCCAAGCAAAGACAGGGGCTAAGATGGGATTGGTAGAGAGTAACGCTTCCGCTATCGTAGGCGAGGAGAGGGCATCGTAGGTATAGGTCTCAAACAGATAGTACAGGCAGGGCTGAAAGAGTCCCGCCAATAGGAAAAGCGGGATATCTTTTTTATCCAGTTTTTGCAGTCCCAACGTAGCACTCGACCTACAGCTAAGTCCGATCGTCAGGAGCACCGCTATCGCCAGTGTAAACCGGGCGACAAGGAGGGTAAGGTTAGAGAAGGTGACTAAGGCGGATTTGATGGCGATACCCGACACGGACCAGATCAGCATCGACAGAATCAGTGCGCCATAAGGTAGCCATTTCTTCATAGGTGCAAGGGTTAACAACTAACAAACTGGTCGAGGAAGCGGACATCGTTCTCGGAGAACAGGCGCAGGTCTTTTACCCGGTACTTCAAGTTCGCGATACGTTCCACGCCCATGCCGAAGGCATAACCGGAATAGACCTTACTATCGATACCGCAGCTCTCCAGTACGTTAGGGTCGACCATTCCGCAGCCGAGGATCTCGACCCAACCGGTACCCTTACAGAATGCGCAGCCTTTACCGCCGCACAGGTCGCAGGAGATATCCATCTCCGCCGAAGGCTCGGTGAACGGGAAATACGACGGGCGCAGACGAATCTGCGTCTCGGGTCCGAACATCTCCTTGGCGAAATAGAGCAGCGCCTGGCGCAGGTCCGCAAAACTCACGTTCTTAGCGATATACAGTCCCTCCACTTGGTGGAAGAAACAGTGAGCTCGCGCAGAGATTGCCTCGTTACGATAGACGCGACCCGGGCAGAGGACACGAAGAGCAGCAGACCCCTCCGACTCCCCTCGAAGGGAAGCGTTTTGTAGTTGTTTGGCAAAGGCGGTCATCAGGTGGGTTTGGACAGAGGAGGTGTGGGTACGCAGCAGGATATCCGTAGGTTTTTGGACGCCCTCTTCTTTCTCCACGAAGAACGTATCCTGCATGTCGCGCGCCGGGTGTTCGGGTGCGAAGTTCAGCATACCGAACACGTGTTTATCGTCCTCCACTTCGGGTCCGCCGGCTACGGTGAAACCGATACGGGAGAAGATATCAATGATTTCCTCGCGCACCAGCGAGAGCGGGTGCCGCGTACCTAACTCAATAGGATCAGGAGTGCGAGTGAGGTCGTGTTTAGTTGAGAGTTGAGAGTTGAGAGTTGAGAGTTGGTCGCGCAGTTCATTGAGGCGCGCCTCCACGGATTGGCGCAAGATATTGAGGGGAGCGCCGATAGCGGCTTTCTCCTCCTTAGGTACCTCGCGGAAGGCATCGTATAGTGCGGTAATCTGTCCTTTCTTGGACAGGAACTTAATACGCAGTTGTTCCAACTCTTCTTGATTGGCAGCCTTCAGATCCGCCACCTGTTGCTGCAAAGCAGCAATTTGCTCTAAAATGGTCATAATCGTCGAAATTTGTTGCAAAGATACGCTTTTTTTTTGAAATAGCCAAATTTTTTGTTAAATTTTCAAGATAAATTTGCATATATAAAATTTTTTGTTTACCTTTGCACGATAATTTGCGTATATATGCGCTTACGTGCACGCGAACATATTATTCTTTTGCTTCTCGTCCTAGGATGGGTAGGACCGTTATGGGGTCAGAGTAGTGCGATTGACCAGCCGGTGAGTTACGTGGCCAAGGACTCGATTATCTTGATGCACAACGGGGTGGCTTATCTGCACGGAGAGGGTCAGGTGAACTACGGTACGATGCAGCTCAACTCGGAGTATATCCGCGTGACGATGGATAGCAGTTTAGTCTATGCGCAAGGGGTATATGACACCATCACTGACGAATGGGTAGGCAAGCCTGTCTTTAAGGATGGCAACGACTCGTACGAATCGGATGCGATGACGTATAACCTGACGACCAAGAAAGGCTTTATCCGCAATGTGGTCACGCAGCAGGGGGAGGGATATATTGTAGCGGACAAGACGAAGAAAATCAACGAGGACGAGATGATCATGGCGGATGGTAAGTACACTACTTGTGACAACCACGAGCATCCGCATTTCCATTTACAGTTGACGAAGGCGAAGGTACACCCAGGTGAATACATTGCCGCGGGTCCGGCTTATCTGGTAGTAGGAGAGGTGCCGGTGCCCCTCGCTATTCCGTTCGGGTTCTTCCCGTTCACTAATTCGTACACCAGTGGACTGATTATGCCGAGTTTCGGTGATGACTTCCGTCGCGGCCTTTACCTGCAGGGAATCGGGTATTACTTCGCCATCAACGATTACATGGATTTAGAGGTCAAGGGGGATATTTATACGAAGGGTACGTGGGCGGTATACGGGACGTACCGTTACACGAAGCGGTATTTGTTTAACGGGAACATCAACATCAATTTCCGTCAGGATGTAGAGGGTGAGCGCGGACTCCCTAATTACTCGAAGGCGACGAACTTCAGTGTACACTGGACGCACACGCAGGATGCGAAAGCCAATCCGTACAATAACTTCTCGGCATCGGTCGATTTCTCGACGAGCGGCTATAACCGCAGTAATATCAACAGTTACTATAACCCGGACCTGACGTCGCAGAACACGAAGGCCTCGTCCATCAGTTATACGCAGCGTTTTCCGGACAGTCCCTGGTCTATTGGTATGACGATGACCATTCAGCAGCGCACGCAAGACTCGACGATCTCGATGACGGCACCGAGTCTGAACGTGTCGATGAGTAGGATCAATCCCTTCAAGCGCAAGCATCCGGTAGGCAAAGAGAAGTGGTACGAGAAGATTAACATGAGTTATACGGGAGTGGGTCAGATATCGATTAACGGGGTGAAGGAGTATAATTTCTTCAAGACGAATTTCCTGAAGGATTGGCAGACCGGCATGAAGCATACGGTACCTATCTCCGCCTCGTTTATGGCGTTTAAGTATTTGAGTATCACCCCGTCCATTACGATGACGGACAGGATGTATTTCCAACGGGTCAATAAGGGTTGGGACGAGCAAGCGCAGCAGTTGGTACAGGATACGACCACGGGGTTCTATAATGTGTTTGATTTCAATGTAGGGGTATCCATGTCGACGAAGTTATACGGGATGTTTACTCCGATGAAGAAACTATTCCCGAATACGAAGGTAGAGGCTTTCCGTCACGTACTGACTCCGTCCATCAGTTTTAACTACCATCCGGACTTTGGTAAGAAAGGTTGGGGATACTATGACAGTTACGACCAGCCCGTCTATACCGGTGAGATTGACGACCAGGGTCGCAGGGTACAGCAAGTAGATGCCCAAGGCAATCCGATGTATGTCCGTCAAGTCTATTCGCACTACGAGCGGGGCATCTATGGCAACGCCGCCAACGGAGCCGCCGGGACGCTCAGTTTCTCGCTGGCCAGTAACTTAGAGATGAAGTTGAAGAACCTCAAGGACACGACGGGTAAGGAGCCGTATAAGGTGTATAGTATCATTGATAACTTGTCCGTTACGGGCGGGTATAATTTTATTGCGGACTCGATGCGATGGAGTAACTTCGGTGTGAACCTGCGTATTAAGATTCCGAAGGTGAACTACACGATTAACCTCAGTACCCAACTAGACCCGTATATGTACGAGTATAACGCATTAGGTACTCCCGTGAGGACGAACAAACAATATTGGCACAACCATCGTTTCCCGCATTGGAGCGGTACCGGAATGAGTATCAGTTATACGTTCAATAACCAGACCTTTAAGAAATGGTTTGAGAAGAAAGACAAGGGGGATAAGTCCGAGACGGATGACGGCAATATGGAGACCTCGCGTATCGGTCCCGACGGGACGATGGTCAACGGCAAGCGGGAGGGTAAGAAGAGTGAGACGGATGATGACGGGTATATGAAGACCCAGTTCCCGTGGTCGCTATCGATCTCCTACTCCATCAACTACGGTGACTTAGCTCACACAAAAGAGAACTTCAACGAGGAGAAGATGCAATATCGGATGGGATTGACGCACAACCTCAACCTATCGGGTTCGTTGGGATTAGGTGAAGGATGGAAAGTGACGGCCAGTACGAGTTTTGACTTTAAGGCCAAACGTTTCTCGAGTGCCACGTTTAATGTAGTACGCGACCTGCACTGCTGGTCGATGACTTGTAGTTTCGTGCCGTTCGGGCCGTATAAGAGTTATAACTTCCACATCGGTGTCAATGCCAGTATGCTGGCCGACTTGAAGTACGATAAGAGCAGTGCGGAAGCAACCCAAAAATTAGTAACATGGTGGTAATAGAAAAAGAACAGATTGTGACCTTGACGTACGAGATGTACGTAGTGAAGGCGATAGACCAAGAAGTGCTTGTAGAGAAGATGACGGAGGAGCATCCGCTCACCTATTGTCACGGGGAGAAGATGATGCTGCCCGCGGTAGAGGCGGCGTTGGAGGGCAAGGCGGAAGGTGAGGAGTTCGACTGTAGGTTTGAGCTCACCTACCCTGAGGCGGTGGTAGAGGTACATTTGAAAGGCAAGATTTTGGCTATCCGTCCGGCGAGCAAGGAAGAATTAGAGATTATTCGCCAGCCGAGTCCCTGCGGTCACCATTGCGGTGGTCATTGCGAGGGTGAGTGCGAGCATCATTGCGAAGGCGGATGTGAAAATAAAAAAGGAAAAGAACATGGCAAACATTGTGGCAATTGTAGGAAGGCCTAACGTAGGCAAGTCCACGTTATTCAACCGATTGACGAAGACCCGTAGGGCGATTGTGACCGAACAAGCCGGTACCACCCGTGACCGTCAGTACGGCAAAGCCGACTGGTGCGGACGCGAGTTCTCGGTGATTGACACCGGCGGATGGGTCGTAAACTCCGACGATACGTTTGAGAGCGAGATCAACCGTCAAGTCGATTTGGCAATCAAGGAAGCGGACGTGGTGTTGTTGGTAGTGGACGTGAACGAAGGTGTGACGGAGTTTGACAGCGAGGTGGCTCACCTGCTAAGGCAGGCGAAGAAGCCGACCGTGTTGGCAGTGAATAAAGTGGATAGTTTTGAACAGCAATACGGTGCCCCGGAGTTTTATAAGTTAGGTTTGGGCGAGCCCTTCATCATCTCCGCGGAGAACGGTCTGGGTACCGGTGACTTGTTGGACGAAGTGGTAGCGCGTTTTAAACCCGAAGGACTAGAGGAGGACACGGAGGAGTTGCCCCGATTTGCTATTGTGGGAAGGCCGAATGCCGGTAAGTCGTCGATTCTGAATGCGTTTATGGGTGAGGACCGAACGATTGTGACGGATATCCCGGGAACGACGAGGGACAGTATCTATACGAGGTATAATAAGTTCGGGAAGGATTTTTATTTGGTGGACACCGCCGGTATCCGCAAGAAGGCGAAGGTGAACGAGGATTTGGAATACTACTCTATTGTTCGTTCTATCCGGGCGATTGAGAACTGCGACGTCTGCATCCTTATGATTGACGCCACCCGCGGGGTGGAGGCGCAGGACCTCAATATCTATTCGCTCATACAGAAGAACAAGAAAGGGCTCGTGGTATGCATCAATAAGTGGGACCTGATTGAGAGCAAGACCAATCAGGACATCAAGGCGTATGAGGCTGCCATTCGCGATCGTATTGCGCCGTTTACGGATTTCCCGATTATCTTTACGTCGGCGATCACCAAGCAGCGTATTTTTAAGGTAGTGGAAACGGCCTTGCACGTATATGAGAACAAACAAAAGAAAGTGCCTACGGCGCAACTCAATGAGAAGTTCTTACCGCTCATCGAGAACTATCCGCCCCCGGCAACGAAAGGTAAATATATAAAGATTAAGTATTGTACGCAGTTGCCCAACACGCAAGTGCCCACGTTCGTTTTCTTTGCTAACCTGCCCCAATACGTGAAAGAGCCGTATCGCAGGTTCCTGGAGAACAAACTGAGGGAGTGGTGGGACTTTACCGGCACGCCGGTACAGCTATTTATTAGGAATAAATAGTGGAGAGGAGTAGAGGAGTAGAGGAGTAGGGTTATTATGAAAATAATTGTTTTTAGTGAGATAGAGGGTCGCGTAGAGATGCTGATGAAAGGTGACTCGGCGATGCTGGTGAACAGGAAGCCTTTTTTTCTTCCGGACGGGCTCGGTGACATCACCTATCAAGAAGGGGTGGTGTTGCGCGTGAGTCGCTTGGGGAAGAACATCGCCCCTAAGTTCGCAGACCGCTATTGGGACGCCTATGCGGTAGGGTTAGATATGCGGGCGGAGCAGGCACTGAAGGATGCTATCAAAGACGGCCGCAGTTGGACGGAGGCGACGAGTTTTGATTACTCGACGGTGATTGGCGAGTATTTGGATAAGTCCACGCTGAACGAGAGCGAGTTAGTCATAGCTATTGGTGATGCCATTCACCAAGCCTCACGGACAATGACTATACGACAAGGAGACCTTATCTTTATAGAGACCCAAGGGGAACGGAGGGTAGCGGTACGCGACGAAGTGATTAGTAAACAAAGAGACGGAAAAGAGATACTATATTGCAAAATAAAATGAAACGATTAACGACTATAGGAACAGGTCTGATTTTGTGTTTAGCCATCGTCAGTACCCTACACGCCACGAACTTTGAACACGCTTCGCATTCGAAGATGAGTTCGGGTCAATGGGTAAAGATTCAAATCAATGAGAGCGGTGTCTATTGCCTTACCTACGATGCCCTACGTCAAGCGGGGCTGAATCCCGACAAGACGCACGTGTACGGGTATGGCGGAGCAATGCTACCTACCCGATGGGTGGACGGATACATTGACGACCTGCCGCAAGTAGGTTGTATAAGAACGGGAAATGCCATTCTATTCTATGGTCAAGGTTCGTTCTCTTGGAGTTACAACACAAGTGCCAAAGCCTTTGTGCACACACGCAACCCATACTCGGATGTAGGTTATTATTTTCTATCTGACAGAGACACGGACGAGCCGGATATCATCGTGGCAGATACCTTAGATGGGGAGGGAGCGCAAAGAATAGACGAATACACCCATTATCAAGTCCACGAGCAGGACATCCTCAATTTATTGGATCCTACGGGGGTCGATGGTGGAGGACGGGAGTTTTACGGGGAGACCTTATCGCCCGAGGTGCCGTTGAGGCTGAGTTTCTCCTTCCCGAGTAGGACGGAGGAGACCGTACACGGACGTGTAGCCGTAGCGGGGGTAGCCAAGTCCACCGGTACCGTAGAGGTGCGTATCGGTTCAACGAGTAAGACGACGTACATAAGTGCGTGTCAGGACCATTACACGATGGCGGTAGCGACGACACTGAATGCGGACTACACCGATGCGGGTACGAGTGCGTCCTCGGTAGCCATCACCTATCACTGCACCGAATCGGGCAGTAAGGGTTACCTGAATTACGTTGAGTTATCGGCTACGTGTGCGCTGAAGATGACCGGTTCGTGGTTGATGTTCCGAACGCCTAAGTACCGCAATGAATCCACGACGATGGCTTATCACATTGGGAATGCCGATCCGTCGACGGTAGTGTTGGATATCACCCATCCGGATGCCGTCTGCCTCATGCCTACGCAGGTGATGGACGGGGATGTGGTTTTTTACGACAGCAACGAAGATTACATCCACGAATACATCGCTATTCAGCCGAATGCCGGCGGGTGGTTGACGCCCACGATGATGGGGCGAGTAGCTAATCAGGATGTACACGGATGGCGAGATGTCAATTATGTGATTATCGCCCCCGCGGAGATGGTAGGTATCGCCGAGCAGTTAGGTAGGGCGCATGAGAACGACCCGTATCGGGATCCGATTGAGCCGTTTAAGTGGGCTGTTGTTACGGACCAACAAGTATATAACGAGTTCTCGTCGGGTACGCCGGATGCTACGGCTTATCGCAAACTGATGAAGATGCTTTACGACAATGCGAAGACGGGCGAGAGCGATGTGCTTCCCCGTTGGCTATTGTTGATGGGGGACGGGACCTTTGATAACCGTAAGTTATTGCCCACCTCCGGGCCGAACACCTTACTGACGTATCCTGCCATCCACTCGGAAAATGAGATTAAGGCGATTAATAATGACGGTTATTTCGGATATCTGGAAGACGACCAAGCCGCGGAATCGGTAGCTACCATGCAGATAGGGGTAGGGCGATTGCCGGTATCCACCGTAGACGAAGCGCAAGCGATGGTGAATAAACTGGAGGCATATATCTGTTCCGGTCAGCAAGAGAGTTGGCGTCGCGAGATGGTCTTTATGGCGGATGACTACGATAACAACCTGCACATCAGCGATGCGGATGCCGCAGCGGTAGCGACGGCTAAGACCGTACCGGATTATATCCTTCATAAGATATACTTAGATGCCTATCCGAAACAGATTACCGCCAATTCGGAATCGTGTCCTATTGCGCAAAACCAATTGGACAACTATTTGCAAAACGGGATATTGATGCTCAACTATTCGGGGCACGGGGGGTATAATGCCGTCACCAGTGAAAGCATGATTACGTTGAACTCGATTCGTAAGATGACGAACGAGATTCTTCCGCTCTGGTTCTTTGCCACCTGCAGTTTTGCCCATTTCGATTCCGGCAAACGATGTGCTGCTGAGGAAGCCGTACTCAATCCCCACGGCGGAGCGCTGGGCGTGATTGCGGCGTGTCGCACCGTGTATGCTAACTTGAATCAGAAACTGAATGTAGCTTTCTGTGAATCGCTGTTTAAGCACAAGGATGCTTATCATTATGGGAGCACGATAGGCGAAGCTCTCATGGAGGCGAAGAACACGTTGCGCGGCGATGACAACAAACTCGCTTTTATGCTGCTGGGTGACCCGGCGATACGGTTGCCTTATCCGTCGGATATATCCGTGAAGACGACCACGAAACTGGATACGATCAATGCCTTGAACGTATATAAGGTAGAGGGACAGATTAGGGTGCCTTACAACGATACGATAGATACGATTGCTCCGTGGTTTAACGGGATGTTGGATGTGACGGTTTATGATAAGCAGCAAGAAGTTTCCGTTTCTATCAAGGGTATAGAGGGTCCTGTTACCTACACCGATTATCCGAATGTGATTTTCCACGGTCGCGTAGAGGTGAAGAACGGTAAGTTCGCCTATCAGTTTATGACCCCGAAGGATATTCGCTATAACTACGGGCCAGGGCGGATTGTGTACTACGCTTATGACGATGAGCATTACCGCGACGGTTTAGGGTTGAAACAAGACTTCTGTGTAGGCGGTATAGCGGATGTACAGATTACGGATACCGTAGGTCCTGAGATAGTGATGTACTTAGAGGAAGAGGAGCAATATAAGCCTTTGGACGCCACCACCTATGCTACGCCCAGGTTCTATGCCACGCTCTATGACAAATACGGTATTAATACCGTGGGCAGTAGTATCGGTCACGACATCGAACTCGTTATCGACAACTCGATCTCGCAGACCTATAACCTCAATAGTCAATTCATTGCGGATAGGAACTCGTATCAGTCGGGGTCGTTAACCTTCCGTCTGCCCGCATTGGAAGACGGCGAGCACTCGTTGTATTTCCGTGCATGGAACCTGATCAACATCAGTTCGTCGCGAATGATGAACTTCACGGTCAAGCACGATGCGGCGCCTACCCTATATAAGGTGATTGCGTATCCTAATCCCGTATCGATATCGGATGTGCTGACGCTCGAGCTCAAGCACGATCAGAAAGATTTGATCTTAGCCACGGAGGTAAGCATTTATGACCTGTCCGGACGATTGCTATGGCGGCAATCGCAACCCGATGCCTTTGAGATACAATTACCTATGCATAAGATTGCTATTTCTACCGGTGCCTATATTTATCGAGTAACCATAAAATCAGAAACCAATGGCAGTTCCTCCCTTGCGGGGAAGATCATCGTTCTGCCCTAAAACAATAGATAGCCTATGAAACAATTTTAAGAAAATTATTTTAAGTCAAACTAATTAATATTAACAAAAACGATTTATGAAAAAGATTCTTTTATCAATGGCTGCGATTTTGGCTATGTCCACAGCAGCTCTGACAGCGGCTAATGTAACCGACTTTCCCAATCCGGTGATCACGGCGATGCCTGCCCTCAACATCACGCCCGATGCGCGTGCCGCAGGTTTAGGTGAGATCGGTGCCTCGACCGCTCCCGACCTCAATTCCCAACGTTGGAACCCCGCCAAGTACGCGTACATGGAGAGCCACGGGGGTCTAACCGCTAACTACACGCCCTGGTTGCGTAGTTTGGTCAACGACATCGACCTGGCATATCTGTCGGGTTACTACAAGTGGGACGATGTACAAGGTATCGGTGCTTCGTTCACGTATTTCAGTTATGGTGAAGTGTTTATGCGTTCATCTGCTGCCGCAGAGGGAGAGTACGACATGACTTGTCGTCCGAATGAGTGGGCACTGGATGTATCCTACTATCGTAAGTTACACGAGTATGTGAGTATGTCCGTAGCCTTGAGATTTATGTATTCGGACTTGAATAACGGTAAGAACCAGTCTACCACGGGTTCGGCACAAGAGATGTATCCTGCTTGGACGATGGCCGCAGACTTAGGCTTGTACTACAAACAACCGATTGAGTTACCGATGGGAACCTCCTATTTCAATCTCGGTTTTACGCTCCAGAACATGGGTGGTAAGATGACGTGGGATAAGGTACACCGTAATTTTATCCCGACGAACTTCCGTTTGGGTGCCAGTTACGAGTTGCCCATCGATAAGTACAACGCCATCACCTTCAGTGTAGAGGCCACGAAGCTGATGGTGCCCACGAAGTATCGTTCTAACTTGAGCGAGCACTTTGACCCGAACAACGAGGAGACGTGGACTTTGAACGAGACCGAGTTCAGTAACTTAAGTCCCGTCAAGGGATTCTTCCAATCTCTTTGCGATGCTCCGGCAGCCAAAGGATATAATGCAAAGGAGGAGTTCCAAGAGGTGTTGTGGGGTGCCGGTATCGAATACACCTACAACCGTCAGTTCTTTGCTCGCGTCGGTTTCAGCTATGAAGACATCAATAAGGGTAACCGCCGATTGGTGGACTTCGGTGCGGGTTTCCACCTGAGCATCGTGAACTTTGATGTATCGTACACCATCGCCGCTACCTCGGGTTTCAATCCGCTCAATAACACCCTGCGCTTCACGTTAGGCTTTGACTTAGCGGGTATCAAGGACTTAGTCAATAACAAAAAGTAATGAGAATCGGTTTTGGATATGATGTACACCCTTTTGCCCCGGGCCGCGAACTATGGCTCGGTGGCATACGGGTGGACTATGAACAAGGACTGCAAGGTCATTCCGATGCGGATGTGCTGATTCACGCCCTTTGCGATGCCCTCTTAGGAGCCGCCAACCTGCGCGACATAGGGTATCATTTCCCCGACACGGAGGGAAATGAGTACACGAATATCGACTCCAAGATTTTGCTAAGCAAGGTGATGGAGATGATTCGCGCCAAGGGTTACGAACTGGGCAACTGCGACTGCACGATCTGTGCGCAAGCCCCTAAACTCAGTGCGGTCATCCCTCAGATGCAGCAATGTTTAAGCGAGGTGATGGGGGTAGAGGCCGACAGGGTCAGCATCAAAGCCACCACTACCGAGCACTTAGGGTTCGTGGGTCGTAAGGAAGGCATTGCCGCACAAGCGGTAGTGCTTATCGTTGAGCAAAAGTGAGGGCAAACAGTCGCATCTGCTGAAGCATCGCCACCAATCCGTTGCTACGGGTGGGGGATAGATGTTCCTTGAGTTGTATCTCGTCCAAGACGTAGAGGTTAGCGTCCACTATCTCTTGTGCGGTATGGTTGCTGAACACGCGCAGCAGGAGGGCTACGATACCCTTGACCAGGATGGCGTCGGAGTCGCCGTGGTAGATGACCTTGCCGTCAACGACTTCAGCGGTGATCCATACTTTTGATTGGCAGCCGTCAATCAGGTTCGTATCGTTCTTATCCGCCTCGTTCATCGGTTCGAGTTCGTTACCGTACTCGATGAGCAAGGAATAGCGGTCCATCCAGTCCTCAAAACCGGAGAACTCTTCGATTATCTCATCTTGGATTTGATTAATTGACATATCTCATCAGCCATGATTTGGTCTGCCTCCTCAGAGAGGGCAGGTGCTTGAATAATATAATCGGCTTGCTCGTAGTAGGGTGTCCGCGCCGCTAACTGCGGACGGATACAGGCAAGCAGTTCGTCTTTGTTTTTTCCCTTCAGTACGGGTCGCTCGCTTAGGTCGGTGAGCATCAGTCGTGCCGCCAGGTCCTCCGCCGGCCAGCGCAGATAGATACTGGTACCCAGTTCGTGCAGGCACTCCATATTATCTTCCCAGCAAGGGTATCCGCCGCCGGTAGCATAAATGACTTTCTCGAGGTCGAGTTCGGCCAGGTCCTCAATCACATTTTTCTCTTTTTTGCGGAATGCCTCTATCCCGTAGGCTCGGATATATTCCGCCGGGGTGGCTTGATGAATGACGGCAAAAGCCTCGTCCAGGTCCGCAAAACGCCAACCTAATTGTTCGGCCACGAGTCGGCCCACGGTCGTCTTACCGGCCGCCATATAACCAATGAGATAAACGGGCAGTTTCATGGTTCGATCACCTCATTATCTTTCCAAACCAGGGTATCGTTTTCGAAATAAGCGAAGGGGAGGGAACTGACGATGGTTGGTTCCACCTCGCGAATCATTTGCCACTCCTTATTATATACGCGTACGCGCGAGTTACAGATAGGCACGCAAGCGGTCTGCACCACAAGGAAAGAGTCGGGATAACTCACCACCTCCACATAACAATTATCCGCTATGCGGATGCGGCTATAGGTATCGGTCTCCACCTCGGCTACCGGTTGTCCGTTTAAGGCCGAGGCCACCATCATCATTTCGATAATCAGGTCCTTCATCATTCCGTGATTGTGCCGTTCTCGAAGGTTAGTTTACGCCCCGGATAGGTCGTTAGCCAAGCGGGGTTGTGGGTAGAGATGATCACCGCTATCCCGGCCCGGCTGATACTATGCAGCAGGTCCATAATCTCTTTTCCGGTATCGGCGTCGAGGTTTCCGGTAGGCTCGTCAGCGAGGATGAGTTCGGGGGAGTTCAGCAGTGCACGGGCAATCGCTACGCGTTGTTGTTCCCCGCCGGAGAGTTGGTGGGGCATCTTATAGCCCTTGGTCTCCATATTGACTTGCCGTAAGACTTCCTGAACGTGCTCGTGCATGAGTTGTTTATTCTTCCACCCCGTAGCGCGCAGTACGAAGAGCAGATTCTCCTCTACCGAGCGGTCGTGAATGAGTTGATAGTCCTGGAAGATGATACCCATCCTGCGCCGCAGGTAGGGTAAGTCGCGACGGCGCAGACGCGTAAGGTCATAGTCGAGTACGGCCGCTTGTCCGTCCGCAATAGGTATAGCCCCATAAAGGGATTTGAGGAAAGTCGATTTACCGGACCCTACTCTACCCCATAGATACACCCATTCGCCGGAGTCAATCGTTACGTTCACTTTGCGTAAGACCACTTGTTCGGCCTGGTCCAGTTCAACGTTTTGGTAATCAATCAGCTTCATCGATAGCAAGGATCTTAGCCTCTAACTCAGCGAGTTCTTTCTTGAGTTGGTCAATCTTCTTTTGCATGCTGTCTACCAGTTGATTGGCACTTTTCGACTTGCCGCTGAAGAAGAGGATATTATTCTCCGCCGTCTTAATCTCTTGGGTGAGGTTCTCGTACATACGCACGAGTTTATTACGGTCACCGGATTGGATGGCGTTCTTGGTTCTGAGCTCTTGGTTTTTGGCGCGTTGCTCTTTCTCTTGCTCGCGGCGGGCATTGAAGAAACCGTCGCAGATGTCGGTGAACTGTTTCCATAGTTCGTCGCTATATTTGCGGGCAACGGGACCGATTGTCTTCCACTCTTTTTGCAGGGCGATGAGGGCCTCGGAGGTAGCCTTCCACTCGGTACTGGATTGCAGTTCCTGCGCCTTGGCGATGAGTTCTTTCTTGCGTTTCATATTCTCGCTGAACTCGTCGCGCAGTTGTTTATAGAAAGCGGTCTTGGCTTTAAAGAACGCGTCGCAAGCTTGGCGATACTCCTCGTAGACGGCTTGGTTCTGTTTTTTCGGAGCAAAACCGATGGTGCGCCATTCGGCTTGAATCGCCTCCACCTGTTTCGAAGCCTCGTCCCAGCCCTTGTTGGAAGAGATATTTGCAAAGTCGATGGCTTTGAGTTGATCGATGAGTGCTTTCTTAGCCTCGAGGTTTGCCCCTTCCTTGGCGTGCAGTTCGTCAAAGTACGCTTGGTGTTTCTTATTGATCACCGTGGAGGCCTCCTTGAAGCGGTTCCAGATGTCTTCGCGCAGTTCGCGGGCAACAGGACCAATCTCCACCCATTGATCGTGCAGTTGCTGCAGGGCGCGGTTGGCTTCCACGATATTCGGGTTATCCTTCAGTCGTTCGGCGGCTTCGCAAAGAACGGTCTTGAGTTCGAGGTTCTTCTTAAAGTCGAGGTCGCGCAGCTCCACATTGATCTTCACCAGGTCATAGAACTGCTCTTGGTATAGTTGGTATTCTTTCCACAAGGTTTGCACTTTGGGTTGAGGGACGGCACCAATCGTTTTCCATTCGGCTTGCAGTTCGCGCATCTTCTTGAGATTCGCCATCACATCGGCGGTCTCGGCTTGCGCCATCACCTTCATCTGCTCCAGGATGTTCTCTTTACGAAGGAGGTTTTGCGCCATCTGCTCCTCGGTGGCCTTCGTCACCTCCGCGCGTTTGGTCTTATACACCTGAATGAGTTCGCGGAACTGTTTCTCCGCTTCCTCCGTAAAATTGTTTACTCGGTAGAACTGATTCTTCAGTTGCTCTACCTGTTCCTTTGCTTCTAAGATAGCATCGGCAGACATCTCTGCCAACCCATCCACCAGAGTCTTCAACTCGTCAACGAGTGTTAATTCTTCGTTTTCCATACGTGTTACCTTGCGGTCAATGATAAAATCGCTGCAAAATTACACTTTTTTTTGCATATATGCAAATTTTTTCGTATTTTTGCACGCTGAATTGAAAAAATCACTATGAAACGGACATTTCTTCTCTTTTTTGCCCTTGGCGTTGTCTCTTGTTTGGGTGCGATGACGAGGGATAGTATCTGTCTTGACCGCCACGAGGTTCGTATCGGTTGGGGCGATATGATGTTTGAAACGGCGATGTACCATGCGGATCACTATACGAGCGATTATCGCTATACGGGTCATTTGTTTGCCACGTATCAGTATCGGTTCCTGCCTTGGCTGAGTGCAGGAGGCGAGGTGGACTACGAGCAAGTATGGTGGCATAAACCCGAAGGAAAGGCGAACTTCTACAACCTCTGTTTTATCCCTCAGGTGAGGTTTACGTATTACTGGTCGAAGTACTTGAACCTGTATTCGGGTTTGGGTGTAGGGTTGCTCGTCAACGGTGGTAGCGAACTGAATTTCCGCGGACAGAAGACCGCTTGTGCACCGGTGATTGAGATTACCGCCTTAGGTATTCAGGTAGGTGATGACCATTGGTTCGGTACCGTCGAGATCGGCGGCTTGAATGCGATGAGCAGTCTCACGGATTTTTACATGTTAGCCTCCCGCCTCTTCTCCGCCTCCATCGGTTATCGTTTTTAATTTGTTACGATTATGAAAAAGAATACATTTCTCATTGTATCATTTGCCATCGTGATGGCGATGACGGCTTGCGGTCCCAAGGGGATTGAATACGATATAGATTTCAGTACCGACAATAAGGGCAAGGTACTCGTTCCTATTTTGGAGAGTGACATTGACATTGAGGAAGCCAATCCGTTTGCTCCGTTAGAGGAGTACAATGACGAGTCGGCAGAGGTCGGACCGAACAAAGCCACGTCGGTACCGTTGACGGTGATGTTCCTGCGTCTCTTCGAGTCCGCTATGTATCGTCAGATTCACCAAGTATCGGGTACGTACGAGAGCGTCGATGTGCACGGGAAGAAGATCACCGTCTCGGGTAAACTGATGTACCCGACGGACGGGAAGATAAAGAACCTGATTATCGTCAGTCACTATACTATTGGGGCTAACCACGAGAGTCCGAGTGAGAGTTTCAACCCGGAGGGAATCTTTGCCACGATGGGTTATGCCGTAGCCATTGCGGACTATATCGGTTATGGTGTAACGAGCGATAGTATTCACCCTTATCTGCAAGCGCGTACTACGGCACTAAACGTCATCGATATGGGACTTGCCTCTCGGGCCTTGCTTCAAAAGCGCGGACTCAAATGTGCTTCCGATAGTATTATCCTTTGCGGTTACTCGCAGGGAGGTGCCACCACGATGTATGTGCAGTACATGTTGGAGAACGAACTCAACACCGATTTTAAGATTAAGAAGAACTACGCAGGCGCAGGACCTTACGATATCGCGCGTACCTATGACTACAGTGTCAAGAAGGATGTTACCGGTATCCCGTGTGCCATTCCGATGATCATTCAGGGAATGTCCGTAGGAATGTCCAAGCCCTTGGATATGAGTTATTTCTTCAAGGAGAAGTTGCTCAACAACTATGACGAGTGGCTGAACTCCAAGAAATATACGGTGAAGCAGATTAATACGCTCATCAACTGCACGAGTCTCAAGGAGCTGCTCACTGCCGATGCCATCGACAAGTCTAAACCCGAGACCATGCGGTTCTACCAAGAGTTGCAGGCGAATAGTCTGCCTACGTATTTTGTGCCCCAAGCTCCTGTTTACATGTTCCACTCGGAGGATGACGACACCGTACCTTTCCTCAATTCGCAGATTGTGCAGAAGCGGTTCCGCGATGCCACTTTTGCGGGAGAAAACGTGAATGTAGAATACGATTTCGGACTCTATGGTGCCCACACCAAAGGAGCGATTAAGTTTATTTTTAAAGTTGCCTCTAAATTAGATTAATTATGAAAAAGAATATATTGCTAATCACCCTACTCCTCTACTCCTCTACTCCCCTACTCCTCACTTCCTGCCACAAGGAAAAAGTGGACGAGAACACGTTTATGATTACGCCCAAAGTCATTAAAGCGCACACCGCCACGTTTGAGGTTGTACCTATCACCAACGAGTTTTACTACGAAGCAGATGCTTTGCCTTTGTCAACCTATCAACGATTAGGGGAAAGAGGTGTGGCAGATTTGATGATGCGCTATACAGATAGTTTGAAAGCCGTACTCGATGCACAGCACATTCCGTACAACAATGACTACTTATATTATAAGGGGTTATTCGATTGCACCACCACTTATGACCTGACTGCGTCCAGCCCGTGTATCTTCTTTGTGATGCGGTTGAGCAAAAGGACCATGGAACCTATTTTCCCTCTCGCAACCTACCCGTTCATGACAAAAGAACACATAGAACGCGAGATGTCCTTCGACTTCGATTTCCGTATGGACACACTATATGTGACACCTTCGGCCGACTACCCGTATGTATGGGACTATGTTTCCAAAAAAGAACTGGTGGAAGAATATGACAATAATCCCCTCTATTACCTCCGTACCGCGCTCTCTCTCTACGAGGAATACGGGTTTATTGACGAATTTATCTCCCAAGGTCCTGAGCACGAGAATGTGCGGGAGTGGTATCCCAATCTGCAACCGGGCGATTCCATTTACGGGATTGCGGTAGGCTATGAGCAGAGCGATGAGACAACAACTATTTACAGTAAAGCCTTTGTGATTAAATGATTACAATAGAACAACTCAAGGACATCCAACAACGAACGGATCACCTCAAGCAGTACCTCGCCATTGACGAGAAACGTATGCAACTATCCGAGGAGGAACTGCATACCCAAGCCCCCGGATTCTGGGACGATGCCAAAGCCGCTGAGGCGCAGTTAAAGAAAGTCAAATCCATCAAACGCTGGATCGAAGGTTACGAGGGCGTACAATCCGCTGCCAACGAACTGCAACTGGCGTTCGACTTCTTCAAAGACGAACTCGTCACCGAAGCCGAGGTGGATGAGGCGTATGCCAACGCCCTGCAGATGGTCGAGGACCTGGAGATGAAGAACATGCTTTCCCACGAGGAAGACGCTATGCCCGCCGTACTGAAGATCGTCAGCGGAGCCGGCGGAACGGAGGCACAAGACTGGGCGGAGCAGCTGATGCGCATGTATCAGCGTTATTGCGAGAAACACGATTATAAAGTCACCGTCTCCAACTACCAAGAGGGCGATGCCGCCGGTATCAAGACCGTTACCTTCAATGTCGAAGGCGACATGGCATATGGTTACCTTAAGTCCGAGAACGGCGTTCACCGTCTCGTGCGCGTGAGCCCGTACAACGCCCAAGGCAAACGAATGACCTCGTTTGCGTCGGTGTTTGTGGTGCCGCTCATTGATGACAGTATCGATATCAAAGTCGATCCCGCAGGCATCAGTTGGGATACCTTCCGCTCCTCGGGTGCCGGTGGACAGAACGTGAATAAGGTAGAGTCCGGCGTTCGTTTGCACTATAAGTTCATCAATGTGCTGACGGGTCAACCCGACGAGATCGTCATTGAGAACACCGAGACCCGTGACCAGCCCAAGAACCGCGAGAATGCCCTAAGGCATCTGCGCTCGCAGTTGTACGAACTCGAACTGGAGAAACGCCGTCAGGCGGCAGCGAAGGTAGAGGCGGGCAAGAAGAAGATCGAATGGGGTTCGCAGATCCGCAGTTACGTGTTCGATGACCGTCGCGTGAAGGACCATCGCACGAACTACGAGACCCACAATGTGGATTCCGTCATGGACGGCGACTTAGACGCTTTCATCAAGGCTTATCTCATGCAGTTCCCCGACTAAGATGATTCAGGGTACCGGCATATATAAGGACCGCGGGAGTAAGTTCCTTAGTTTTGCAGAAACGATTGCTAATGAGGATGAGGCAAAGGCTCGCATCGAGTGGTATAAGAAGAAATACCACGATGCGCGTCACGTATGTTATGCCTACCGTTTAGGTCCGGACCTATGGCGCACCAAGGACGATGGCGAACCGCACGGGACGGCGGGACTGCCTATCCTCAGAGCAATGGACAGTGCGGGGGTCGATAAGATGTTGGTCGTGGTTGTCAGGTATTTCGGCGGTACCCTCCTCGGCACCGGCGGTCTGATGGTCGCCTACCGCGAAGCCACTAAGTTGGCGTTAGACAAAAAAAATTAGGACCTTAGAGCCCTAATTTTTTGCGGATGTCTTTCGGAATGGCGTTCTTGTGAACGAGGATATCGTTCGTCTTGTATTGCATGAACGCCTCACTGACATACCAGATACCGTGGTACTTGCTTTTTACACTCCCCCATGAGTTCTTAATCATGTAATACCGCTTGCCGTTCTGGTCGGTGGCGGTACCGAAGATCTGCATTCCGTGGTCATCGGTGGTGTCCCACATATCGAACGCCTGCTGACGCATGAGTTGGGTGATGACTTTCTCCGGCAAGGGTTTCTCCGTCAGTTTCTCTTTTTTCTTATCCGCTGACATATTCAGCCACTTCGCCATATCGCTGCCCGTCAGGTCGGCACCGTTATCCTCATCGGGCACGACACCAATCCCTTGGCGGGTAAACCCGTTCTCACTCACGTCCGCCCCCCAAGCCATCGTATAACCATTGGCTATCGCGTTATCGATGATGCGCATCAAGTCCTCGAGGGGTACGTTATACATCTCGTCCATACGCCAGTTATCGGGTACCTCCAATGCGAAACGCTGATAGAAAGGATGGTGGGTATAGGAGGTGATGGATACGTAATCGTCGGCATTGAGTCCGAGACTCTTCACAAACGATTGCGGGGTATAGGTCTTACCGTTATATTCAAAACTCGTCGGGCACGCTCCAAGGTACGTGTCGTAGATGGCTTGGAAAGCCTCTTTCCACACCGGCGTCAAGCGTTTCTGACTATATAAACCTTTGAGGAACCCGCTCGCTACCGCTACCAGTTCGCCGTGTACGGGTAACGTGTCGGCAGGGGTCACTCCATACCGCATCCCCGGCATCGCCGATTGGGGTACGAGACCATAGCTTTTCATACAATAGATGACATCGTACGCACTGCCGCCCGCAGCGAACTTAACGTCGCCATACATACGGACCGTATACTCGGCGCGATCCATCATCGTCTTGCTGACGACATACATCTCGCTCAGGTCATACACGCCCTTGCCCATACGAATGAGTTCGGACTCGAGGAATCCTAAGGTACTGAACGCCCAGCAGGTGCCACTGCGGTGCTGGTCCTTCACGGGCGTGATAGCGACACTATCCACCGTGGTAAATACAAAACCGGAATCTTTTTTAGATTCGTCAACTTCTTGAGCCGACAATGTCAGGCTCGTTAAGAGCAACATGGCAATCAACGTTTTTTGCATAATCGTATTATTTTTTTATCCTATTTCCTATTTCCTATTTCTTTATTTCTTCAATGGCTCGGTCATAGACTTTATCGTCGCGGAGCATGAACCCGAAGCGTCCGCGTTGGAAGTAATAACGCTCGACGATCTCGGCACCGAGCATGAGTTTGATTTCGTCCTTATGTCTCTCTATCGCTGTGCGGAAGTTCGGCTTGAGGGCGGGTTCAAACTGTTTGAGTGCCGCGATGGTCGCGGAATCCAGGTCCTCGTGTTCCGCCATATTCAGCAAATCGCGGAAATACTTACCGGTTTCGGTCTCGTAGGTGAACTCCTGTTCGTCGAGGAAAGCGCAGAACTCCTCGAGTTCTTCATCGCTCACTTCGAACGAGTCGGCAGGGGCGATGGTAGGGCGCGAGCGATGATAACGCACGGAGTAGTCAAAGAACAAATTATTGATGAAGAGGGTATAGGCTATATCCACTTTCTGACTATCCGCCATCACGATATCGGGCAGGATACCGCCCGCGGTGTCTTTTTTGAGTTCCTTCCCTTTCTGCCGGTCGGCATAGTCGATGGCCTGAATGCAACGGCCGGAGGGCAAGTAATACTTCGAGGTAGTGACCTTCAGGTGTCCGTCATAGGCTACGGGTCTGAGGTTTTGCACCAGTCCCTTACCGAAGGTTCGCTCGCCTATCAACGTAGCGCGATGGAGGTCTTGCAGGCTCCCGCTGACGATCTCACTGGCGGAAGCGGAGTTGCGGTCCACGAGAATGATGACCGGCATCTCGGGATAAGCGGGATAGGAGGTCGTGACATAACTACGGTTATAGGCACGGATCTTACCTTTGGTATAGACCACCTCCGTTCCGCGTTCGACGAAGTTACTGATGATATTCACGGCCTCATCGACGATGCCGCCGCCATTGCCGCGCAGGTCGAAGATGAGACGCTTGCCGCCTTGCTTGACAAGACGATTGAGTTCGTTGGCGAAGTCATTGGCGCAACCCGCCGTAAACTCCCGAAGGGAGATATAGATGATACTGTCCTCAATGAGTTTCGCATATTCGATGGGATCGATACGCACCTCCTCACGGATGAGGGTTTGCTCGAACGGTTTTTTCTGTCCCTCGCGTTCAAGACGCAGGGTGACCGTCGTTCCGGGTACCCCGCGCAGGTGATCACTGACCTCATCCAAGGGTTGGTCTTTCGTACTCCACCCATTGACGCTGATAATCCTATCGCCGGAGAGGATACCGTTTTTCTGTGCGGGCTTACCCTCGTACGGATTGGCGATGATGGTGATGCGGTCCTTGTCTTTCTTGTCCTGCTTGAACCCCTTGGCGGGTCGCTGCTGAATGATAGCACCGATACCGCCATACTTGCCTGTGGTCATCATCTTCAGCTCATCGTCCTTGGTCTTAGGATAATAGACGGTATAGGGGTCAATCTTCTTGAGCATCGCATTGATGGCCGTCTCGGTGAGGTCCTTATAGTTGAGTGTATCGACATAGTTCATATCGATCTGCCGCATCACATCGTAGTAGATGCTCAGGTTCTTATCAAGATTATACGTGCGGTCGGAGACCCCACCCGACCTCCCCTCAAAGGGGAGGAGCGTTAAGAAAATCACTAAAAATATATATTTCCTCATAGTTTCTTGTTATTGGGCACGAGCGAAGACACATCTTGGTTATACTGGCATAGGTCGCGCACGAGCGAGGAGGAGATATATGCCAGTTCGGGACGGGTATAGAGCAGGATCGTCTCGATACCTCCCAGATGGAGGTTCGCCTCCGCGAGGTTGCGCTCGTACTCATAATCCGCCATTCCGCGTACGCCGCGCAGGATGAACTGCGCGTCATTGGCCTTCGCAAACTCGTAGGTCAGGCCGTCATAAATCATGACACGTACCCGCGGGTTGTCCTTGTAAATCTTTTGAATCGCCGCTTCGCGTTCGCGAATGGGGAAGGTCTCGTGTTTCTGACTATTGCGACCAATACCGATGATGACTTCATCGAAGATCTTCAGGCCACGTTGCACTATATCGTCGTGTCCGATGGTAAAGGGATCAAAACTCCCCGGGAAGATAGCTCTTTTCATAATTCTTAACAGGGTTATTATACATTTCGTACAGTCGTTCGCGCAGGAAGTGCTCATCCTTATTGGGGATGTCGATGAGGGCGAGACGACTCTCTATATACTTATCAAAATCCGTGCCACGCTCATAGAGTTCGTAGGCTTGGTGGATCTGTTTATCTATCTGATGAGCAACCGCCAACACCTGGTCATTACGACTGAGCCCACTGAGGTCCACCGTATCAAGCCAGCGGTTGATACTCTCCGTCACGCGGAAGACAACCCTTCCTTTATACCCCCATATACCGGTGTGCATCGACGTAAGGTCATCCTGTTTCGATTTCTTCCACTCGGGGTTATCGCGTTTGAGTTGCATCTCGGCAGCCTTGAGGTAGTCGCACGGGTCGTACTCGTAGTTAAGGCTGACGGGACAGATATTCAGGGCTCGGATAGCGTCGAGGAAGGAGTCTTGTCCCATGGTGAGCATCTTCAGAATGGCGGGTTGCGTCAGGTCATTGCCGTCCTTGGCGCGTCCCTCGCGCTGCGCCATCCATATACTCTTATGCCGTTCCCGCAAATGGTGGATATATTCGCTCATCACAGCCGAATGCACCATCAACTCACGAGGCGAGCCGCCGCGTTTGACCACGAAGCAGCGGTTGAACCTCACGAAGGGTTCGATCCACCACTTGCCAAATAGGTTATTCCCGATGGCGATGAACGGACGGATACCGAACCGCTTGCGGAGCATCATACTCAGAAACGCCGGGTCGATACATATATCGCGGTGATTGGTCAAAAACAGTGCCCCGTGACGGATATCCTGTTTGATGTGCTCCTTGTTGGTGAAGTGCATATGCCAATAGGACGTGGTCTTGCACCCTACCCATTCGATGAGCGGCACAATAGTAAACCAGTCCGTGAGGGCGAGGATAGCCCCCGTATGATAGGCCCTAATAGTTCTGTTGTTCGATTTCATTGATTGCTTCTATCTCTTGTTCGGTGAGTATGAGCTGTCCGTCCGTCAGGTCGGAAGCCAGACACTCGCTCAGTTGTTTAACATTCTTCACCTTCAGCATTGGGGCGATGTTCATCACCCGTTGCCGAACCGATGCTACCCCGTGCTTATCCAGTTTTGTCGGCGAAGGGGTGATCGCCTGCTGCAAGGCATCGAAGTCTACATTATATAATAAGGTGCCGTGCACAATCGTTCCTGTAGGGATGGCATAACAGGCATTGCCGGAAATCTTATGCTCCCCCTCCGCTGTCGATACGAGGATATCGTTATGTTCGGTCTTGACCGCATTCACGCCCAAGCGTTGCAACGCCCCCGCCATCGTGTCGAGGTACTGCTGAAAGACCGCCTCGCTATGGGGGGAGGGCGAGATGAAGGACGTCATCAGGTTCCCCTCGTCGGCATAGACACAGCCTCCCCCGCTCTTGCGCCGGACAAGGTCCACGCCGTGGGATTGGCAGTAAGTCAGGTTCACCTCGTTTTCCTTCACCTGATGGCGCCCGTAGATGACCGTCGGTGGAACCCACCAAAAGAAAACCACTTCTTCGGTGAGGGGATAGTGACGACCGATATACTCTTCGGCCGCCAGGTACCAACTCAGTCTTCTATGTTCGGGTACAATCAGTTGTTTCACAATCGGGGTTCTTGTATTTCTTTGCCCGCACAGAACCTTACCTTGATATCCCTGTCGTCGCCGAGGAAGATATATCGTTCGATGCGTTGATTGAGTTCGTAGTGTTCGTGATTGAGGTAAGCGTCATCCACCACCAGAGCATCAAAGTCGTACCCTTTTTCAAAACTACCGCATTGGCCAAAGAACGATCCTCCGGACTTCGTTGCCAGATAGAACGCTTCGCTCACCTTCAAGAACGCCTTACGCGGGGTGAGGAGTTGGTAGAGCTTAGAGGTCTGGATGGCGTACTGCATCACGCGCAGCACGGACAGGTTATGTCCGCCCGACACATCCGTACCCAACGCTACGGGTATCCCCTTATCCAGGAACCGGCGGATGGGGGCAGCCCCCGACCCGAGGTTGCAGTTCGATGTCGGACAATGCACCACCATCACCTTATGACGTTTGATCATCCTTAACTCTATACCCCGCGTATAACAGCAATGCGCCATCAGCGTCGGGGTCTCCCCTAACAATCCGTACTTACGGTAGCCGTCAGCGTAACAAATCGTCTCCGGCATCAGCCGGCGCACCCAACGGATCTCGTCTCTGTTCTCGCTCAGGTGACTCTGTACGGGCAATCGGTACGCTTTGGCCTTCTCCCCCATCATCTTCAGCATCCCGCGCGAACAGGTCGGAATGAAACGCGGGGTGATAATCGGTCTTACCAGCGGATCGGACTCCTTGACTACGTCCTCTAAAAACGCCTGCACCTGCTCGGTCGTGTTTTGTACCGCCTCCGGACAGTTCCTATCCATTCCTACCAGACCCACGTACGCACCCAGTCCCGCTTCGCGGAAGAGGGACATCAGGATACGGGTAGCCTCGGGATGGGCCGAAGCAAAGACGCTACTGCGCATCGTACCTTGCATCCATAACTCGTGAACGAACCGCCGATAGACGTGTTCGGCATATTGGTTATCGCGGAACTTACTCTCCTCCGGGAACGTATAGGTATTGAGCCACTCCAGTAACTTCAGGTCCATCGCCAGTCCCAGGTTGCGGTACTGCGGCGCGTGGACGTGCAAGTCGTAGAAGGCCGGGATAAGTAACTTATCCCCGTAATCGGTGACGGGCTCCTTACTTAACTTAGCGGGCAGGGTCTTGTACACACCCGCAATCTTGCCATCCTCCTTGACGTGGATATATCCGTTAGGGATCATCTCAAACGCGTCCTTGGTGGGAGTAAAAATAAGATTCGCTTTGTAAATCATGGTGGTTAGTCGTTAGTTATTAGTCGTTAGTTATTAGTCTTTCTTCTTAAAGAACAGCAGTTGAATCAGGAAGTTAGCAATACCCGCTACGAAAATAACAACATAGGTGATAATCGTGTTATTGGCATTCGGCATCAGGTGCAAGGCGAGCGGGAGTACCCCCATCTGTAGGGCCAGGTTAATGCCACGCGCCAAGGTAAACCCACCGGCATTCGTCCACGTAGGCCGGGTACCGAAGGTATAGAAGTTCGTGCAGCAGTAGTTCGGTATCATCTCCAGGATGAACCCTCCCGCAAAAGCTACATAGTACCAGAGACTGTTCTTTACGGGATCGTCCATCAGCCACATCAGCAGACGGAAGAACCACTCCTGAACAAACATCCCTATCGTTCCTATCAACATAAACCGCAAGGGCTTACGGATCACCGTAGGCCACTTGCTGCTGGGCAATATCGCCTGAAATCTATCTATCCAATTCATAAACTTTCAACTTTACACTAGCGCTTGCAGCATCGCTTCAAGCGCTTTCGCCAGTCCTGCGGCATCGCGTCCGCCGGCGGTAGCGAGCATCGGTTGTCCACCGCCACCGCCTTGGATGAGCGGAGCCGCGGCTTTGATGATCGCCCCCGCACTTTTGCCTTCGGCAATCAACGGTTTACTTAAATAGACGGTCAGACTCGGTTTGCCCTCCCATTCGGTAGCGGCAACCAAAGCAAAACGTTCGTTATCGAAACTAGCTTGCAGCGTCGGCACCATATCTCTAGCAAACGTAGCCGGATAGTTGCCGGTGAGACGCAACAGTTTGATCGTCCCCATCGTCTCCACCTTCGCCAGCAGTTCCTTGGCTTTCGCGGCATTCTCGCGGGCCGCCGCTTCCTCCAGTTGTTTTTTGAGCGCCGTATTCTCCTCCTGCAGTTTAGCGATACTGCCTACCAGGTCCTTGGTGTTGTTGAACAGCAACCGCGCCTGTTGCAGTAGGTCACTCTCCTCGGCATACACCGCTTCCGCCGCCTTCGCCGTGACCGCCTCGATACGACGCACACCCGCCGCTACGCTGGTCTCCATCACGATGCGCACCGAACCGATACGACCGGTACTGCTCACGTGACACCCACCGCAGAGTTCGATACTGGGACCGTATTGAATCACGCGCACATCGTCACCGTATTTCTCACCAAAGAGCGCCATCGCTCCCATCGCCTTGGCTTTAGCTATCGGCGTATGACGGCTCTCCTGCAGCTGATAATCGGCGCGGATAAGTTCGTTGGCTATCTGTTCGGCTTTACGCAACTCCTCCGGTGTCACTTTCTGGAAGTGACTGAAGTCGAAACGCAGACTCTCCGGCGTCACGAGCGAACCTTTCTGTTCTACGTGCTTGCCTAACACCTCACGCAACGCGTAATGGATAAGGTGCGTAGCCGAGTGGTTACAAGCAATCGCTTGACGACGCTCTGCATCGACCGCAGCGATGATGGTCTTCCCTACCAACGCCTGCGGGTCGTCCAAGGTGATATGCACCGGTAACCCGTTCTCCCGCTTGGTATCGATAATCTTCACTCTAAACTCTAAACTCTCAACACTCAACTCTCCAACGTCACCTACCTCACCACCCATCTCGGCATAGAAAGGAGTCTTGCTGAGCACGAGTTGGTAGAAGTCTTTACCTTTCTGGTTGACCTTGCGGTATTTGACGATGCGGGTCTCGCAACTCAGTTCATCGTAACCTACGAACTCGGTCTCGTTATCCTCACTGATAACCACCCAGTCGCCCAGTTCCTGTTTATTGGCATTGCGCCCCATCTCTTTCTGGTGATTGAGGGCTTCGTTATACTCTTCTTCGTTGGTCGTGAAATCGTTCTCGCGCAGGATGAGTTCGGTCAAGTCCAGCGGGAAACCGTAGGTGTCCTTCAATGTGAACACGTCCACACCGGAAATCTCTTTCTTTCCTGCCTTGCGCGCCTCCGCCATCAGTTTGTCGAGCAGGGAGATACCCTTGTCCAGCGTACGCAGGAAAGCCTCCTCCTCCGCCTTGATGACCGGGGTGATCTGCGCTTCCATCCGTACGAGTTCGGGATAGGCTTCGCCCATATCGGAAATCAGTTGCGGTACGAGTTTATATAGGAACGCGTCGCGTTGGCTGAGGAACGTATACCCGTATCGCACGGCGCGGCGCAGGATACGACGGATGACGTAACCGGCTTTCTCGTTGCTCGGCAGTTGACCGTCGGTGATAGCGAAGGAAATCGTGCGGATATGGTCGGCAATGACGCGCATAGCGATATCCGTCTTCTCGTCCTTACCGTATTCGCAACCGCAGATCTGACCGATCTTCCTCAGCATCGGCTGGAACACGTCCGTATCGTAGTTACTTTGTTTGCCTTGCAACGTACGAACGAGGCGTTCGAAGCCCATACCGGTATCTATCACTTTCTTGGGCAGACCCTCGAGCGAACCGTCGGCCTTGCGGTTATACTGCATAAACACCAGGTTCCATATCTCAATGACTTGCGGGTGGTCCTTGTTGACGAGGTCCTTACCTGCCACCTTCGCTTTCTCTGCCTCACTGCGGCTATCTACGTGAATCTCCGAACACGGTCCGCAGGGTCCGGTATCCCCCATCTCCCAGAAGTTATCGTGTTTATTCCCATTGATGATGTGATCCTTGGGCAGGTGTTTCTCCCAGATAGCGGCAGCCTCGTTATCGCGCTCGAGGCCCTCGGCGGGGTTCCCCTCAAAGACGGTAGCGTAGAGATTTGCCGGATCGATATGCAGTACGTCTACGATATACTCCCACGCGAAGTCGATGGCTTCGGCTTTGAAGTAATCGCCAAACGACCAGTTACCTAACATCTCGAACATCGTATGATGGTAGGTGTCGTGACCCACTTCCTCCAGGTCGTTGTGCTTGCCGCTTACGCGCAGACACTTCTGACTATCCGCCACGCGCGCGTTGACGATAGGGTCATTGCCCAGGATGATACCCTTCCAGGGGTTCATTCCCGCATTGGTAAACATTAACGTGGGATCATCCTTGATCACCATCGGGGCTGAGGGTACCACCGTGTGTCCCTTCGATGCCATAAAGTCCAAAAAGGACTGTCTAATTTCTTTACTTGTCATTGTATGTTGTGATTTATCGTTTCTTCAAAATCCCAGTTGGCTTTCATATTCAAATCTTTCTCGTGGTTATACACCGGCTCGGGTTGCCGCTTGAGCATCCAGTCACCTGTCGTCCAACGTCCGTCCCCGTTCTTATCCTCATATACCCGCAGCCGGTAGGTCGACGGGTCAATATGTTCGAAGTACGCCTGCCCCCCGCGTAAGGGTTCATCGCGCAACATCTTTTCCTGTTTATCCAATAACTGCACCCGCAATTGTTCCTTGACGGGCACTACATACACGCGCAGCGTGGCATAATCCTCCAGCGAGCGTTTCTTAAACTGAATGAGCGTCTTATCGTTCACCTTCCCGTAGCAGTCCCTCACCAGACCCGAGTCGATACGCATCTCGTACGCCTCACCCGGTCGCCAAGGATAATCCACCTCGTAACGCAGTCCTATATCGTCCAGCGGCTTGAGTTCAAAAGCGAGCGGATGATACACCGTATCCACTTTGTGCCAAAGGGTGATACTATCCTTCATTATCGAATCCGCGGGCATAGCAAACGTCAGTACCAGCGGCTTATCCACCCCTGCCGTACCCGACAACGACGACGAGATCTTAAGCTTGCGATTATCCCACTGTTGTTTGCGGTCGGCAATCAGTTTCTCCGTCAGTCGCGGAGCACGATAGATCATCTTCACCGTATCCAGTACGTGCTCCAGCTGATAGACTGAGTCCGTACGGTAATGACTCACCTCTACGAAGATACTATCCTGCCCTATCGCTATCGAGTCCGTCAGCCACACGCTGATGGTATCGCTCGTCTTGTTATACAACCACCGGCTATACGGCATCCAGTCCGCGAACTTACTATCGCTATAGGCAGTGTCCACCTCCGACGGACGCAAGGCCCTAAACGTAGGTACACTGTCCTGCTTGCCCGCAAAGAGGAACTGCATCTGATACGCCTCCTGCCTTAACCCGCGTTGCAAGTACTGCCTAACCTTCTCCTCCTTGAAGAAATACAGCGTCGGCAAATCCTTCTCTTTCACCTCTACACTATCCACCTCTACACTATCTAGCTCTAAACTATCTAAACTACTCTCAACGATCAACGCTGAACTATCCACTATTGGAAAGATGCTTTCCTGCACCATCCCAAACGCCAGCCCTTCCCCGGGTTGGTAGAAATAGTCCCTACTGATATCCTGCAGAGCATAGATGCTGTACGTCCCCGGGCGCATATTGTCTATATGGAAGTACCCCGAGCTATCCGTCTTCGACACATAATCAAAGGCGCGCTGTTCGAACACGCTATCCGCCTTGTCGGCATAAGCGCCTACCAGCACACCTATGGCGGGCTTAAGGTCCTCACTATTGAGCACCGTCCCCTCTACGCTCATCGAGTCAATCACCTCGCCCGTAGAGAAAGCGTAACGATAACCCGCCAACGGGTTCTTCTCGGTGAAGTCACAAATCGCCCTACCGAAATCGATGGTATACGTCGTCTCCGGCTTCAGGGTGTCGTTGAGTTGAATGAGCACTTTCTTACCTACAAACCGGAAGTCGGGCATCTGCTTCATCGGAGGCGACATCAGGATATTCTCCGCGGCGTTGTCGCTTTGGATATACTCATCAAACGTGATCTCAATCTTCTTGGCCTTGAAGTTCGTGGTACGGTTCATCGGCTCCTCCTTCATCACCGTGGGAGGAACAGAGTCCCTCGGTCCGCCTTGGGGACCGATACCGCGGTTGGCGCAGCCGATAAGCAGCAGCATCAGCCCGCTATAAACTATGTAACGAATATCCTTCATCTTTTAACCAATGAATCACTTCGGGCAACGCCTTGAGCATACGCTCCCCCGACTTGACCGAATCGTGAAAAACTATAATACTGCCCTCGCGGGTATACTCTTTAACTACATTCACCATCGCCTCCTCACTCATGAGCGAACTATAATCGTGGGTCAGCACATCCCATAGGAACACCTTATACCCCCGGCGCTTCAATCCCAGCAGTTGCGGCACGCGCACCCTTCCATACGGCGGACGAAACAGTCGAGTCCCGCCTAACACCATGTCGCAGCGGTCCACATCCGCTAAGTAGGTCGCTATCCCCCTACCCCAACCTTTGAGGTGGTGGAAAGTGTGGTTGCCTATCTTATGCCCCTCGTGCCGTACGCGGTCCACCAGTTCGGGATAACGCTGCGCATTCTCGCCTACCATAAAAAACGTGGCGGGCACCTGCTCGCGCTTGAGTATATCCAGTACCTCAGGCGTCACCTCGGGGATAGGACCGTCGTCAAAGGTGAGATACACCACCCTCTCCCCGTTCGTCTCACTACTGCGCTTGCGCCATACGGCAAACGGCATGAGCCACTGCAAGCACGTCGGTATCTGATATCCTAAGTTCATGGTAACAAATGGTTTTCTAAGAACGTTAATATGCGGCGATGCATGTGCTCCTTGTTCTTGGGTTTAAGCAGCGAGTGGTTGTCGTCGGGATAAATCTGCATCTCGAACTGCTTACCCGCCTCCACGAGCGCATCGATATACCGCCACGTCTGTTGGCAGTGTACGTTATCGTCCGCCAAGGCGTGTACAAGCAACAAGTCCCCCTTCAGCTGCGCAGCCTTCGCCGTCAGGTCGCAACCCATGTATCCTGCCTCGTTCACCTGCGGTCGACGCATGAACCGCTCCGTATAACCGCTGTCGTATAACCTAAAGTCCGTCACGGGCGCAATAGCAAACCCGCAGCGGAAAGGACTGTTCGGTTGACTCATCGTCATCAGTGTCTCAAACCCGCCGTAACTCCAGCCGCCCAGGCACATCCTACTGCCGTCCACATAAGCCATCTGCTGTAGCCAGCGCGCCGCACTGATGAGGTCCTCCGCCTCGCGTTGACCCAGACGCATATACGTGGCGTTACGCCACTCGCTCCCGCGGCCGCCCGTACCGCGACCGTCTACGCACACCACGATATATCCTAACGCCGCTAAGGCGTGTTCCCAACGTTTGTTCCATCGGTCGAGGACGCGTTGGCTGTCCGGACCCGAGTACTGCAGCATCACTACCGGATACTGTTGCTCCTCATCCATCTCCGGCGGCAATATCATCCACCCGTTGATCTCGTCCCCGCGTTCGGTCGTGAACGAGAAGAACTCCATGTTATTCAGTCCCTGCGCCTGCCAACGCTCCGCGAGGGTTTGGTTCGATTGATTGACCTTCGTCAGCTCCGCTACCTCTACTTCGTTCCACTGCTTGCCCTTCCGCTCGTACATCGTGTAGAGGTACGGGGTCTCGGTATCCTCGTAGCGGTCAATGAACCGTGTTCCGTCCTTGCTTACGTACAGGGTGTGCATCCCCGTTCGCTTGTCGGCATTGGTGCCGATACCGCCAATGACCCTGTTCCCTATCTCTGTGGATAGCACACCGAACAGCGTCTTTGTCTTCTCGTCATAGCCGTATACCTTCATCACGTCCGCCCCTTCCTCGGTCAGTTGCTGCTGTTGTTTGCCTTGCTTGGAATAGAGGTACGCCTGCCGCCAACCGCTCTTGCTGTTGATGACAATCACGTTCCCGTTACTCAGCCACTGCCATTCGTCTATGTCCGCATAATCGACCCAACCGTCCTTGCTCTCCTCTTTGTACCATAGTTTGCTCACCGTCGACTTCGGATTGCACTCCAGTACCTCCATCTTATTCTGGTCCCGATTGAGTTTGAGTATCATCAGCTGGTCGAGGTGCCAACGCAGACGGGGTATATACTCCGCTTCGCCTATCTCTACGGTCTTCACATCTTTGTACTGCATGTCGTATAAGCATACGCTCGCCTTCGCATTCGCTTCGCCCGCACGGGGATAACGTACGCTCCTATTGCGGGCGTAGGTCGACGTGCTGTCCGTGGCGCCTAACATCTCCTGCCAGGTGAATGTCGGCACCTTGTGCTCGTCCAACCTCACGAACGCTAAGGTCTTGCTGTCGGGGGCCCATTCAAACAGGTGGGTGCATCCGAACTCCTCCTCGTATAACCAGTCCGCTACGCCGTTGAGTATATCCGGGTCCTCGTCGGTGGTGACGGCTACCTCCGTACCGTAATCCAGTTTATGGACGTATAGGTTATTCCCCTTGATGAAGGCGATATACCTGCCGTTGGGACTCAGCACCGCGTCCCGAACGATGGTATCGCTCAGGTGGGTGCGGGTGTTCTTTTGGTTATCTACGATGTAGTAATCCGCTTCGAACGAGTGGCGGAAGATCTTTTGCTTGTTCTCGTAACTCAGCGACCAGCGGGGCGCTGGGTCCTTGCTGTCCGCATTCAGGACGCTGTCGATCGATGTCTCTTTTACGGTTTTTGCGGCCCATTTGTTGGTCAGTATCTCACTCAATAAGTCCGCTTTCGCCTGCGCGCATACACTCGCTGCGAGCATTAAAATAATGATGCATTTTCTATTCATAATTCCGCAATACACAATTTGGGTGCAAAGATAGTGAAAAAAATTGACATATACAAATTTATTTGTATTTTTTAGGATTTTTTGCTAGATTTTTTTAGCGTCGCGTCTCTTCTCCGCTCGTCGGGGCATTCTTGTGCCCCTTGCCGCGGGGCGCTCCCTCTCGCTTCTATGGGGACAGCCGTTTTTGCGTGCGCGCAGATAGCAGTCCCTCGGAAACCGACGCCCCCTTGGCGTCGCCCCTCCAACCCCCACCGACCCATCGGCGGGGACACAACTGTTTCTA
>CALCGR010000159.1 GCA_937901025.1 uncultured Bacteroidales bacterium | reverse complement strand
AGAATTATGATGAGAGTGTATATTATTTTGGCATTGTATATTGTTGCCCCCGTATTGATTATCGAAGCGTTTAAGCGTTGGACGTGGGCGCAGAAGATTGGGACGGTTGTTTTGGCTTATGCCATTGGAATCATCTTAGCCTTGACGGGAGCGTGTTCGTTTGAGGAAGGTTCTGCTGCCGCATTGACATTTGGCAAAGTGCAGAATTTGATTATGAGTGTGGCCGTGCCGTTGGCTATCCCGCTGATGCTGTTTAACTGCGACTTTAAGCTCTGGACGAAGGCACTGCCGAAGACTATCTGGTCGCTTGTGGGTGGTATCACAGCGGTTGTGATAGCGGTTATCTCCGGTTATTTTATTTTCCGCAATCAGGGTATTCCCGAAATAGAAAAAGTGTCGGCGATGATGACGGGTATCTATACGGGGGGAACGATGAACTTCAACGCTTTGGGTGCGTCGCTCAATGTAGATAAGTCGGTGATGGCTATTGTGCTCGCGTTTGAGATGGTGCTTACCACACCTTATATATTTTTTATTATAGGAGGAGGATATAAGATCTTCCGCAAAGTATTGCCTTACGAAGATGTCACCCGTCGCGGACGCAAGGACAGTGCGGATATCCCGACAGGCGATGTAGAAAACTACCGCGGGATGTTTGATAAGAAGAACGTCGGCGGGATGTTCATCGGTTTGGGACTGAGTGTGCTGATTTTAGGTGTTGGCGCGGGGCTGAGTTTACTGATCACCGGTAAGATAAACGAACTGATTGTGATTCTGACCATCACCACGCTGGCTATCATCGCTTCGTTCTTTAAGAAAGTGAGACAACTGCCCAAGACATTTGAGTTGGGTATGTTCTTCATTCTGATTTTCAGTGTGATTGTAGCTTCGCTCTTTGATATCCACAGCATCAATAACGGTGCGATGATGATTGGCGCATTGGTAGCTTGGATAATGATTGTAAGCGCATTGGTTCACTTGCTTTTCTGCCGGATAGCGAAAGTGAGCGGAGACTTGTTCACGGTAGGTCAGGTCGCCCTACTCTGCTCGCCTCCTTTCGTTCCGCCGGTAGTAGGAGCAATGAAAAATAAGAAAGTGTTACTCAGCGGCATTGTGATTGGACTGGTGGGATACGCCATAGGTACGTACCTTGGCGTGGCGATAGCATGGCTGCTGCCACATTTATAATCAAATGAAAAAACTATTGGTTTTGGGGCTGGCTACGGCATTAGTGATGCCGTTGGCTGCCAAGAAAGCTCCCAAACCCGCCGAAGTGGATTCATTGGGCAGGAAGATTAAGACGGGTTGGAACTTTGGTGTTTTGCCTTCCGTAGCTTACGATGCCGACTACGGATTTCAAGGCGGGTTATTAGGCAATGTCTATTTCTACGGGGACGGTTCACAGTACCCTGAATATATCCACTCCATCTATGTGGAAGGGGCTTATACGACGAAGCACCACGGTATCTTCCGTGTCAACTACGACAGTAAGTATTTGATTCCCAACCATCGGTTGACGCTGGATGCCTCCTATTTACCCGACGCGATGTGCGACTTCTATGGCTTTAACGGGTATCAGAGTAAGTTCAATTCCGATTGGGTCAAATGGAACAAGAAACCCGAGAAGATGACGAACCCGGAGGATTATCGTTCGCGCGTGTTCTATAAATACAAACGCGACCTCATCCGTTTTGCCGCAGATATAGAGGGAACCATCTATAAAAACCTCAAGTGGAATGCCGGTCTTGGCGTACTCGGGTATATCGTGAACGATTGCGATAT
>CALCGR010000158.1 GCA_937901025.1 uncultured Bacteroidales bacterium | reverse complement strand
TGTATGCATTGTGATTTGAGTTTTAATATTCCTGTTTTTATTTTCTCGAAGCCTTTGATCCACGCCTCGGGGTTGAGTAGAGCCGAGTCGGTAGCGGCTTTATAGGTAAGGAAGATACCGATAGGCAGGAGCACGAAGGAGCTGAGCCACATCCCCGCCCAGCAGGGCCACAGGGACTCACGCGCCATCTTATAGCCGGCGGTATCGATGATATAATAGATGATGAACATCACAACGGAGATGACGACAGGAGCACCGAGTCCGCCCTTACGGATGATAGCACCGAGGGGTGCACCGATAAAGAAGAATATCAGGCAGGCGAAGGCGAGGGTGAACTTACGGTAGAGTTCGATCTCGTGTCGGGTGATATACGACTTATAGTCATCGAGGACCATAGCGTTATAGGCGATGTGGTCTTTTTTTATCTGGGCTTGGTCGATAGCGCTACTTAGGGCGCGTCGCTGATATTTAGGGGGTAGGTTAGCAAAGAGTGTGTCCGGGTTATGTTTAGCCCGTTCGAGTTCGGATTCGGGAGCAACGAGTTCCCCGAGTTTTTTCGATTCCCGGGCGAAGTAATGGGAGTTGATGAGGGCGGAACTCTGTTCCTTACTGCGGTCTCGTGCGATGAGGCGCACGGAGTCGATGGATTGGATGAGTTCGGCACTGTTCTTACTGACGTGCTGGTCATCCAAGATAGACTCGTCGTAGCGGCTGAACTCGGTATCGAAGTCGATGAGTATATTCTTTTCGCGGAAGGTCTCCCGTCGGTAGGGGACATTGGTGGAGGTGTTAGAAACCTGATTCTGTGTATTATTGAGGTTCTCGAATGTCTCGCCGCTAGACATACGCAGGAGCAGGTATTTATTGTCCTCGGAGAAGAATATTTTTCCGGAGTCGGCGACCATAACGGTTGTGTTACGGAAGCCTTTAGAGAAGTCGTATATCATCATATCCTGGAGCAGTCCGGTGCGCGGGTTTTTCTTACGGACATAGATCTTATAGCCTTGGATGCCCGAATAGAACTCGCCCTCGGGGATATCGAGTTCGGGTGACTTCTGTCGCAAAGAGAAGATGAGTGTCCATAGTTTGACTT
>CALCGR010000157.1 GCA_937901025.1 uncultured Bacteroidales bacterium | reverse complement strand
GTAACTTGATTACGAACTTCTTCGAAATTTTTCTCTAAATTTTCTTTTTCCATAATGAAAATTTTTAAAAAATGAAACAATAAGTTAATTTGGTTTAATAAACATTAAACATTGAGTTTATTTAATGCTCTATCTTCTTTTTTCGTCATTTCTTCCTTCGTCTCGGGCGTCTTGTCCCCCTGTCCCGTCAGGTGCAGCAGACCGTGCACTAAGATCCTACATATCTCCTGCTGCTCGCTCACCCCTACCTCCTGCGCATTGCTTCTCACCGTATCCAGGGAGATAAAGATATCCCCGTTCAGGCACGAAGGCGTGGTGTAATCAAACGTGATGACATCCGTAAAATAATCGTGCCCTAAGAACTGCCGGTTGACCTCCAATATCTTTGCGTCATCGCAGAGGATATAGGTCAGGTTGCCTACCTTGTACCCGTACCCGGCCGCTACTTTGCGAAGCCACTGCTTGAGGTCCTGCTCATGTTCGCTCACCCAAGCCGGCATGTCGATATGTTCCGTGACCAACTGTATCATCCAAAAAACAGGTTCGCTACTACAAACGCCGCTATGATGCCCGCCAGGTCCGCCAGCAAACAACACACCACCGTATGCCTCGTCTCTTTTATTCCTACGCTGCCGAAATAAACCGCCAGCACATAAAACGTCGTATCACAACACCCCTGCAACGTACAACACAACCTGCCTACCAACGAGTCCGCTCCGTACGTGGTCATCGCCTCAATCATCAATCCCCGTGCCCCGCTGCCGCTCAGCGGTTTCATCAAGGCCGTAGGCACCGCCCCCGCCAAGTCGGGATTAATCCCCACCTTCGCAAACAGGTTCGCTATCCCCGTCTCCATCAGTCCCATCGCCCCGCTGGCGCGGAACATTCCTATCGCCACTAAGATGGCTATCAGGTACGGGATAATCCCTACCGCCGTCTTAAAACCGTCCTTCGCCCCGTCGATAAAAGCGTCGTATACATTCACTTTCTTCACCATCGCTTGGATGATAAACCACGCCATGACACCCAGCAGTATCACCGCTGCCAACAACGACGACACCTGCGTCAACTGCTGCTCCGGTAACCGGCGCGCCAGCAGTAGCAGCGCTATCACCAAAGCCGTCAGTCCACCGACCACGCCCAGAATCATCTTATCCCATAGCCGTATCTTTTGGGCGATACAGGTCGCCACCAGACCCGTCAACGTCGAGAAATACGTCGCTATCAAGATCGGCAGGAACACATCCGCCGGATTGGCGGCTCCCAGCTGCGCCCGATACGCCATGATCGTCGTCGGGATCAGCGTCAAACCGCTCGCCCCCAACACGACGAACATAATCATCGCATTCGAGGCCTTCGACTTATCGTCATTGAGTTCCTGCAGTTCCCCCATCGCCTTGAGCCCCATCGGCGTTGCCGCATTGTCCAGTCCCAAGAGGTTGGCCGCGATATTCATGAACATCGTCCCGAAGACGGGATGATTCTTCGGCACCGAAGGGAAGATGCGGGTAAAGAACGGCGCCACGCCGCGCGAGAGCGACTGCACTACCCCGCCCCGTTCGCCAATCTTCAATATCCCCATCCATAACGCCAACACCCCCGTCAGACCGAGCGAGATCTCAAAACCCGTCTTCGCCGACGAAAAAGTGCTGTTGAGGATTGCCGAAAAAACCTCCGTCTCGCCAAAGCCGAAGAAGGCAATCAATCCCGCTAAAAGGGACAAAAGAACGAATGCTATCCAGATATAATTCAAAATCACGTGGCAAAGATACAAAAAATTCCGGAATTGTGCAAATAAATTTGCAAATATCATAAAAAAAGTGTAATTTTGTGCCCGAAAATGAAAAAATTTTTCTTTTATAGGGTCATAAACGGGGTTTGGCACCGTCTATCCGCCTGGAACACGAGCGGGGAAGGTATCCATTCTCCGTCCCTGTTTTACCTCGTGCGTTTTCTCTTTCCTCGCGTACACCGTTACTACCGGTGGGCGGAGATAGAAGACGAGCGCGACCGCCGGCTCCGTTCGTCGCAGGTGATTCCCGTAACGGATTACGGAACGGGTACCGACACCGCTTTAAAAGTCTCCTCCATCGCCGCTACGCACCTTGAACAACCCGCCGCGGGGGAACTGTTTTTTAAGCTCATCGTGCACCTTAAACATGAACTTAACCGTCCCCTGAATATCGTTGAATTAGGGACGAGTCTGGGGATCACGACCGCCTATCTGGCGGCCCCGCATTCGGCGAACCGCGTGACCACGTATGAGGGCAATCCCGCGACCCTAAAATTAGCTCAAGAAACGTGGAAAAAATTAGGGCTCAAAAACATCACGTCCGTACTCGGAAATATAGATGACACCTTATTAAATAATACGCATGCAGGCGAGGAAAAAATCGACTTCGTCTTCGTCGATGCCAACCATCGGCAAGAGCCTACAATTCAGTATGTTATGCACTTCCTGCCTCGCCTTCACAATCGCTCGATTGTGGTGGTGGACGATCTCTACCATTCGCCCGAAATGACGAGGGCGTGGAAGCAACTTTGTGACCTTGACCAAGTCACCTCCACCATCAATGGTTACCACTTCGGGCTCCTGTTTTTTGACCCGCATTTATTGAAACGACATTATCGAATACGCATATGAAAATCTACACAAAAACCGGTGATAACGGAACCACCGCTCTCGCCTCCGGTCAGCGCGTAAGTAAGACCGATGCCCGCATCGCTACGTATGGGGCTGCCGATCGCCTGAATAGTCTCGTAGGCTGGCTTCGCGCCGCCCTCCCCGCTTCGGCTGCCGACGCGGACCAAGAATTAACCTATATCCAGCATCGCCTCTTCGATTTGGGCGGACGCTTAGCCGCCGCTGATATCGCGATAGATGCCCTGCAAATCAGCAACTTAGAGCAATGGATGGACCGCATGCAGGCGGACCTGGAACCCCAACACTCGTTCCTGCTTCCGGCGGGCAATGAATGCGTGGCGCGCTGCCATATTGTTCGTACCGCCACCCGCGACTTAGAGCGGCTGATGTGTGCCCTGCCTCAGGAGCAAACCAAAGAACAGGATCGGGTGTTCATCAATCGCTTAAGCGATTACTTCTTTGTCCTCGCCCGATGGCTGGCTAAATGCACTTTCGCACCGGAAACGGCATGGATTCCTGCCCGATAGGGCAAAATAGTGCGATTTTTTGAAAAAAAATGCAAAAAGACTTGCATATTTCAAAAAAAAAGTGTATTTTTGCACGCTAATTTGGAATTACTATGTATTGGACTTTGGAATTGGCTTCAAAAATTGAAGACGCACCCTGGCCGGCAACCAAGGACGAACTATTGGATTATGCCAATCGTATCGGTGCCCCGATGGAGGTCATTGAGAACTTGCAAGAGATCGAAGATGACGAGGAGATATTCGAGAGTATAGAGGACCTGTGGCCGGACTATCCGACCAAGGAGGACTTTTTCTTTGACGAAGAGGAATATTAATGGTGAAGCGGTCGATTGTCCTAATAACGTTTATCGTGTTCGGGTACGCGCTTGTGCGCGCGCAGTTTGACCCGATGATAGGGCAATATACGGTGCTTCCCACGGCCTACAACCCTGCGGCGGCGGGGGAAGGTGACTTAATGAAAGTGGCGGGGCTGCATCGCATGCAGTATATCGGGATTAAGAATGCACCGATGACCACGTACTTTTCGCTCTCCTCGCCGTTCGTGATCGGGAAGACCAAGCACGGAGCCGGGGTGAGATTTATGAACGACCGTTTCGGTTTGTTTACCAACCAGTCCTTGCATGCGCAGTATTGTTACCGCCAGCCGCTGGGGAAGGGACATCTGAGTGCGGGCGTGGACTTAGGGTTCATCAATGTGGGGTTTAAGGGGGACAGCGTGAACCTGAACACGATGAAGACGGCGTATTTTGACCAGAATGACCCGCTGATTCCGACGAGTTTGAAATCGGATATGAAGTTTGATTTAGGGGTAGGTATTTATTATGCCACACCCGTTTGGTGGGTAGGAGCGAGTTATTCGCATGTTACGCGCCCGCGGGCGGAATTGGATATGGAGAACGGCAAGCAGTCCGTAGTACCGGTGGAGGGAACGATGTACGTGAGCGGAGGATATAGGGCGCGGCTGCCGCACCATAAAGAGTGGGCGTTGACCCCGTCGGCGATGGTGATGTCGGACTTTAAATCGTGGGATGTGAACGTGACGCTCATGTGCGAGTATTTGAACAAGTACCGCTGGGGATTGGGATATAGGGTGTTGGGCAGTGTGAACCTGCTGGCGAACATAGACATCATCAACGGACTTGTGATCGGGTATACCTGCGAGTTGCCTACGAGCCGGCTGCTCACCGAGAGTTTTGGGACGCACGAGATTTATTTGGCATATAGTTTTGAGGTCCTCAAACCCAAGCGGACCAACAAATATAAGAGTGTGAGATATTTATAAACAAAAAACAAACAAATAGTTATGACAAAAAAAGTTAAAATGCTGTCTTTCGCTATCGTAGCGATGGCAATGATGGGTTGCAACAAACCTGCCGGAGAACTGGTAGGTGTTCCAACAAGTAAGTTTGCGGAGGCAAATCCGTATGGTATGATTCTCGTTCAAGGCGGTTCGTTTATGATGGGTGCCAATACCCAGTCCGCTATCTTCGAGGAGCCGGACAACCTGGTGATGGCTTCAGTAGAGCCGTTCTGGATTGACCAAACCGAGATTACGAACTCCGAGTATCATCAGTTTGTGAATTGGGTACGCGACTCGATTGCCCGTACCTTGCTCGTCAATGCGGGTATGACCGATTATGCCGTCGTTGCGAAGAACAGCGATTTTGATGAGGAGAACTTCCAACTGAACTGGAAGAAGAAACTGCCTTGGGGCAAGAAAGACGAGGAAGTGAAGGAAGCCTTGGCGTCGATGTTCAATTCCGATGGCAAGTTGAACACCAACAAACTCTATTACGCTTACAGTTGGATGGAGTATGACCAAGCCATCGCGGCCAACAACCGTTACCAAGCCGCAGCCGGCGGATATAGAGCGAACGCGGTAGCGCGCGTCGATACCGCCTGGATCGATGAGGACGGACATATCCAAGAGCGTACGATTGAGCGTCCTATTCGTGAACCTAAGGACTTCATCTCCAACCGTATCATTGCCGTTTATCCCGATACCCTCGTTTGGGCACGCGACTTCCAACATGCGTTCAACGACCCGTTGATCCGCAAATACTTCTCTCACCCGGGTTATGCCGAATATCCGGTGGTAGGTGTCAGCTGGGACCAAGCCGTGGCTTTCTGCGCATGGCGTACCGCTTTCTATAACTCCCACAGCACCGAGGAGGTGCAAGACTACCGTCTGCCCACCGAAGCCGAATGGGAGTTTGCCGCTCGTGGCGGAAAGAAGATGACCACCTATCCGTGGGGTAATAGTTATGCCCGCTCGGCGGAGGGTTGTTTCTTCGCTAACTTCAAGCCCTACCGCGGTTCCTATGGTGACGATGGCGGTAAAACCACCCTTCCGGTGGGTTCGTTCCGTCCGAACGACTTCGGTCTGTATGATATGGCCGGCAACGTATCCGAGTGGACGGCCTCTACGTACCAAACCACGAATAACTCCACTACCCACGATATGAACCCGAACCTCGTGCATTATGCGCACAAGGACGATCCCGATTACCTCAAGCGTAAGGTCGTTAAGGGTGGTAGCTGGAAGGATATCAGTTACTTCATGCAATGCGGAGTGCGCACCTTCGAATACCAAGACATGGCGCGCTCGTATATCGGCTTCCGCTGCGTTCGCAGCCATATCGGAAGCAAACGATAATGAGGAATGAGGAATAAGGAATGAGGAATTGTTTAATTTAAAAAATATAGAAAAAACATTATGGCTAAGCAAGCTCAAAAATCCAAGTTCATGCAATGGTATGAATCGTATGAAGGAAAGAAAGTAGTAAACATGGTGTACTGCCTCGGAGCCTCCGTGGTTATCATAGGTGCACTCTTTAAGATCATGCACTTCCCGGGTGCCGGTCCGCTATTGATGCTCGGTATGTGTACCGAGGCAATTCTATTCGCTATCGGTTGTTTGGATAAACCTCACGTAGAGTTCAAGTGGTCGAACGTCTTCCCGCAACTCATCGGCGAAGGTGCTGATCCCGAGGAACTGGCCGAACTGGCATCCAAACCCCGTCCTACGCTCTTAGGTATGGGTAGCGAGAACGGTACCGCTGATGCTAAGAAAGCGAATGTACCTGCCCTCACCGACAAGGAGTTCGAGGCACTCAAGGGTACGATTACCGACCTGGCACACACCGCTTCGCAACTCTCCGAACTGGGTAAGATTGCGGAGACCACGAATAAACTGACCGAGAAGATGACCGCTGCCGGTTCCGCAGCCGACCGCTTCGTAGAGAGCCAGAATAAACTCGCAGCCGGAAGCGAAGAGATCGTCTCCTCGCAGAAACAAGTGGTGGATGCCCAGAAACAAGCGATGGCGCAAGTGGCGGAGAGCCAGAAACAAGCCCTGGCACAAGTGGCAGAGAGCCAGAAATCCATTGCTACGGCAACGACCGCGATGGCGGGCAGCCTGAACAAGAACACTTCGGACCTCACCGCCGCTTACCAAGGTATCATCTCGGAGATTGGCGAAGTCACCAAGACTACGAAGAACTATGGTCAACAGGCCGCTATCATCAATCAGAAGCTTACGTCCCTCAACGCTGCGTATGAGATGCAGATCAACGCCATGCAGGCCCAAGTGAATGCGTTCAACACCCAGACCTCGCAGATCAACAGTCTCTCGACATCGGTACAGAAGGTGCAAGCCGCTACCACCGAGGCCGCTAAGAGCAGCGAGGCTTACCAAGCCGAGGCTCAGAAGTTATCCAAACAAGTGGCTGACCTCAACAAGATTTACGGAAACATGCTAACTGCCTTAAAATAAACGACTATGGGAGGAGCAAAAAACTGTCCGGAAACCCCGAGACAAAAAATGATCGGCATGATGTACCTCGTACTCACCGCCATGTTGGCGTTGAACGTGAGTGCGGATATCATCAACGGTTATGCCGAGGTAGACGATAGTCTACACTCTACCATTAACATGGTGGAGGATAACAACCATTGGTACTACCAGTCCTTCCAGGCGAAACTTGAACAGAACCCCGAAAAAACCCGTGAGTGGTACAATCGGGCGCAGGAGGTGAAGGTACAATCCGATTCGTTGTATAATTATATCCAGGACTTCAAGGACCAACTCGTTCGCATGGCGGACGGTAAGGACAAAGCCGTTCCCGGCGCCACCGTACGTCAGATGAAGAAGAAGGATGATACCAACATCCCTCACCAGTATGGTCTGAACGAGGGCAATGGGGTTATTCTGAAGAATAAACTCATCGCCTATCGCGAGTTCATGAAGCAAATCAGCAGTAACGCCCTGAGCAAGGAGTTGGACGTCACCTTTGATGTCAATGACACCGAGAACGCCAACGGCGAGACCATCCATTGGGAAGAGTCCCTCTTCCATGAGATGCCCGTATGCGCTACGCTCACCATGCTCACCAAGTTCCAAAACGATGTCCGCACCGAGGAGAGTAACGTACTCGAATGGCTCGACAACCAGACGGATGCCGGTGACCTGCGTGTGAATAAACTCAAGGCCTACGTCATCCCGAAATCCGACTACGTCATCCGCGGAGCCAAGTATTCGGCCCAGATCATCCTGGCCGCTACGGACTCTACCCAGAACCCCGAGTATTACATCGAGGGCCAACGTATCAACAGCAATGGTCTTTACGAGGTAGTGGCCTCCGGTACGGGTATACGCAAATATAAAGGTCAAATCGCTTTCATGAACAACATGGGCGAGATGGAGTACCTGCCCTTCGAGAGCAGTTATAGCGTAGGTGAACCCAGCGTGACCATCTCGAATACGGACCTGAACATCATGTACCGCGGCTTCGAGAACCAGTTCTCGATCTCCGTTCCGGGCGTAAGTAATGATAAGATTAAGGTCACCGTAGACGGTGCTGCCGTCAACCAACGCGGCGGACTATGGATCATCAAACCCAACGAGTCCTCGAAGACCGTCACCATCAGTGTGCAAGCCGAACTGGAAGGGAAGATGCAACCCATGGGTAGTCAATCCTACCGCGTGAAGGCGTTGCCTAAACCGGGTGCTTACTTCAAGAGTGGCGACACCGAGTATCAGGATGGTAACATCTCCCGTGGTGCGTTGTTGAACCCCTCCGCAGTAATCATCGCCTCCTACGGACCCGATGGTCTGCTCGACCTGCCGTTTAAGATTACGGGCTTTAAGGTGAACATCAACGGTACCCTGTCCGATGTGAAGGGCGACCATTTCACCAAGCAGCAACTCGATAAACTAGGGAAACTCAATAAGGGTGCTATCGTCGTCATCACCGACGTACACGCCAAGGGTCCCGACGGCAAAGATGTTCGACTCAGTCCTATCCCGCTTTCATTGAACTAAATAAAAACTCATTGATATGAAAAAACTTTGTTTTATGGCTTGTTTGTTAGGCCTTTGCCTCACAGCCAATGCGCAACATCAGATTACTTCGTTCTTTGACCAAAACGGTATCGCTCAACTCCAATCGCAGGCGTATAACCCGCAATCGGATTCGATCGTTACTACCCTCCACCGCGTAGAGGACGTGATTTGGTCTAAGGTCATCTATCGTGTCATCGACATGCGTTATAAGCAGAACTTCCAGCTCTACTATCCTACGCGTTACGATGATCCCGAGTATCGTTCCCTGTTTAAGGTCATCGTAGATGCTATCGTGGACGGCATGCCGGTGTACGAGAAACGTATGGACCAACTCAAACCCGACTTCACTACGCCTCTGGAGCGTCAAGCCTTACCGTCGATCTTCCTGGCCGACGATCCTACGGCGGACTATTCGGAGGATGCTACCCACTACGACATCTCGTCTTCGGACGCGATGCTGCTGCACTACGATGCAGCCAACGACTCCCTCTCCTTCCACTTCTATCCGTATGAGGGTTTCGTACGCAACCAATTGAAGTATATCATCCAAGAAGTCGTGTTCTTTGACCGCCATTATTCGCGCCTGTATAGTAAGATCACCGCGATTGCTCCGTTGCAGTCCGATAAGATCATCTCGCGTGACGGCACGAACCTCATGCAATCGCTCAACGAGTCGATGCTGTTCTGGATCGCCTTTGACGACCTGCGTCCGTATCTGAACCACCAGTTCGTCATTCCTTTCCAAAACGAGACCAAGCGTGTCACCTTTGACGAGTTCTTCCAGAAACGTCTCTTCACGTCTTATATCTTAGGCGAGGGCAATATCTACAACCGTATGATTCCGGAGTATTGCACCACGAAGGAGGAGATCGAGAAGGAGCAACAGCGTATTGCTTCCGAGCTGATGAACTTCGAACAAGACATCTGGGAATATTAATATGGCTAAACAGCGTTTCTTTAATATGTACCTCACCTCCGCCATCAGCGTAGCGATGGTGCTTTTCCTGGTGGGACTGCTGGGCACGATGCTCCTCTCGGCGCATTCGCTCATGCAGCATATTAAAGAGAACATGGCCATCACCATTACTCTTAAACCCCAAGCGCAAGCGGGTACTGTGGATATCCTGCGCGAGTATTTGAATAATGCCCCCTTTACCAAGTCAGTGCAGTTCATCTCGCAGGAGCAGGCGCTGCGCGACCATATCCGGTCGCTGGGCGAGGACCCGACGAAGTATTTGGGCTATAACCCCTTGCGCGCCAGTTTGGAGCTCTACCCCCTGGCCACTTATGCGTCGGTGGATAGTATCGAGTCCATTGAGGCTACGATTCGTCAGCACGCGTGCGTGGAGGATGTGCTCTTCCAGCGGGATATCGTCAAGGAGGTCAACCAGGACCTTAGTTCCGCGTATATCGGTATCATCGCCGTAGCCATCGTGCTGCTGTTCATCGCCCTGGCGCTCATCACCAACACCATCCGGTTGCAGATCTACTCTAAGCGGTTCATCATCCATACCATGTCCCTCGTCGGGGCTACGGCTTGGGTCATCCGCCGCCCGTTCGTTCGGCGGAACGTAGTGAACGGGATCTTAGCGGCCCTGTTGGCGCTTGCCGTGCTGGCGTTCGTTATCTATTATGTGAACCGCCGGTTAGGGGTTATCCTCTTCCCGCTCACGATGACGAATATCCTATCGATTGTCGTGCTCGTCATCGGACTCGGTATTATCATTACCTTAGGGGCTTCGTTCCTGGCCACGAGCCATTATATCCGCATGAATGCGGAACACATGTATCGTATATGAAAACTATTCAGAAAATCAATCTCATCCTCATCGCTGTTGCGTTTGGTATCATCGTGTTGGGCTTTGCCCTCATGGTCGGTGCCCCCAGCGGTCAGGAATATAATCCCGATATCTTTTCCACCCGCCGTATCACGGTCGGACCCATGATTGCCCTCTTTGGGTTTGTGATGATGCTGGTCGGCATCTTGTATCGTCCTAAAAACAAAGCGTCATGACTTGGTGGGAAGCGTTTATCTTAGGTCTTGTCCAAGGCCTAACGGAGTTTCTACCCGTATCCTCGTCCGGTCACCTCGAGATCGGACAAGCCCTCTTGGGCACCGCGGGGGAGGAGAACCTTACGTTCGCTATCGTGGTCCATACGGCTACGGTGCTGGCGACGATAGTCGTGTTCCGGAAACAGATCGTCGAACTCTTCCGCGGCACGTTTATGACGAAGACCTGGAATAGCGAGAAACAGTATGTAGCTAAGATCTTGCTGTCGATGATTCCCGTCTTTGTGGTCGGGATGTTCTTTAAGGACGAGGTCGAAGCGTTCTTCGGTAACGGCCTCATGCTCGTCGGCATCTGCCTTATCGTCACCGCGGCCCTGCTCGCCCTGAGCGAGTGGATCAGTAAGCGCCGCAGCGCCGGCCACGAGGTCACCTATAGGGATGCGCTCCTCATCGGTTGCGCCCAAGCCGTAGCGGTACTGCCGGGGCTGAGCCGCAGCGGGACTACGATTGCTACGGGTTTGCTGTGCGGCGTAAAGAAAGAGGAGGTCGCTAAGTTCTCCTTCCTCATGGTCCTCATCCCCATCCTCGGGGAGGCGTTCCTGAGTCTCATCGATATACTGAAGGGCGAGGAGACGACCACCCTTGGTTGGTTGCCGCTCGTCGTGGGATTTATAGCGGCGTTTGTGTCCGGGGCTTTTGCTTGCCGGTTTATGATAGAGATCGTACGTAAACAGAAACTGATATACTTCGCCATCTATTGCCTGCTTGTCGGTGCAGTAGCTGTCGTATATAGCTTATGAATTATTTAGAAGGGGAAATCATCGGGTTTGATAAACCCTATCGCTGGACGAGTTTTGACGTAGTCGGCAAGACCCGTTGGCTGCTCTGCCACCGGTTAGGGTATAAGAAGATCAAGGTGGGTCATACGGGTACCTTAGACCCCCTCGCCACGGGTGTGGTCGTCGTCTGCACGGGTAAGAAAACCAAGTGCATTGACGAGCTCCAGAACCACGACAAAGAGTACGTAGCCACCCTGCAGTTGGGGGCTACCACCCCGAGTTTCGATTTGGAGAAAGAGATTGACATGACCTATCCTACGGCGCATATCACCCGCGAGCTCATTGACAAGGTCATTCCTACGTTCCTCGGCGAACAATGGCAAGTGCCGCCGGTGTTCTCCGCCGTGAAAGTCGATGGGAAACGAGCGTATAAGTTAGCGCGCAAGGGCGAGCAGCCGGAACTCAAGCCCAAGCGACTCGTCATTGACGAGATCGAGGTGCTGGGTTTTGACCCCGCCCTGATGCAACTCACGTTGCGCATCGTTTGCTCGAAGGGGACCTACATCCGTGCCCTCGCCCGCGACATTGGTCAGCAGCTCGAGTCCGGGGCACACCTTATTACTTTAAGGCGCACGCGCGTGGGCGCGATACGCGTAGAGGACTGCTTGCAGTTCGCTGACTTTGAACAACAGATAGAAAACGAAAAATTACAATATAATGAAACTCAGTCAATTTAAGTTTAAACTCCCCGATAGCCAACTGGCGCAGTATCCTGCCCCCTATCGTGACGAGGCACGCCTGATGGTCGTTCATCGCCAATCGGGTAAGATCGAGCACATGCTCGTCAAGGACATCATCAACCTCTTCAAGGAGGGCGACCTGTTTATCTTCAACGATACCGCCACGTTCCCTGCCCGCCTCTATGGCCGTAAGGAAAAGACCCAGGCGGAGATCGAGGTCTTCCTCCTGCGCGAGCTGCAACAGCAGCAGCACTACTGGGATGTCCTCGTAGACCCCGCGCGTAAGATCCGCGTAGGCAATAAGTTGAACTTCGATGAGGACCCCGCCATCCAGGCGGAGGTGATTGATAACACCACCTCCCGCGGACGTACTTTCCGGTTCATCACCGACTATGCCGAGGAGGAACTCACGGACAAGCTCTACGCCATCGGTCATACGCCCCTGCCGCATTATATCGGCCGTCCGTTGGACGACGACTTGCGCGAGGAGTTTAAGAAAGCCTTTGACCTCGAGGACGACGCCGATATCGACGCGTATGTAGAGGCGATGGATAAGGAGCGCTACCAATCCGTGTTCGCTACGAAGATCGGTGCCGTAGCTGCCCCCGCCGCTTGCCTGCATTTCAGCAAACAACTTGTCAAGCGTATGGAGATCCGGGGTATCGAGCACGAGTGTCTGACCTCGCATATGGCCCTCGGTAACTTCAAGTCTGTGGACGTGGAGGACCTCACCAAGCATAAGGTCGAGAGCGAACAGATCATCATCCCGCAGCCCCTCGTGGACGCGGTGGCTAAGGCGCATGCCGGAGGCAAACGCGTCTGCGCCGTAGGAACGGAGGTCATGCGCGCCCTTGAGCACGTTGTCGGTACCAATGGGCAGATCAAGGCGTATGACGGTTGGACGAATAAGTTCATCTATCCGCCCTATGACTTCACGGTAGCGAATGCGTTCTTCGTTAATTTCTATATGCCCATCTCCAGTCAGCAACTCATGGTCAGTGCCTTCGGCGGCTTTGAGGTCATCAAGGAGGCGTATAACGTAGCCCTCAAGGAGGGTTATCGCTTCGGCGATTATGGAGACGCGATGCTTATTATCGATTGATGCAAGTCCGTATTCACGATAGTTGGCGCCAAGTATTGCAGCCCGAGTTTGATAAACCTTACTTCGAGCTGCTTACTTCTTTTATACGACGGGAGTATCAGACCAAGACCTGTTTCCCTCCCGCCGCGCAAATCTTCCACGCCTTCGATGTCTGCCCGTTCGATCAGGTACGGGTCGTCATCATCGGTCAGGACCCCTACCACGAACCCGGCCAGGCGCAAGGGCTCTGTTTCTCCGTCAATGACGGTATCCGTATCCCGCCCTCGCTCGTGAATATCTATAAGGAGATCCACGACGACTTGGGTAAACCTATTCCTTCGTCGGGCAACCTGCTGCGCTGGGCGGAGCAAGGGGTGTTGCTACTCAACGCTACGCTGACCGTCGAGGCGCATAAGGCGGGCAGTCATCAGAATAAGGGCTGGGAAGAACTCACCGATGCGGCTATCCGGGCGCTCAATGAGCGAAAGGAACACCTGGTGTTTATGCTTTGGGGCAGTTATGCCCAACGGAAGGGACAGTTCATTGACCGCAAGCGGCATTGCGTCTTGACCGCAGCCCACCCCAGTCCCTTAAGTGCGTATAACGGTTTCTTCGGCTGCCGCCATTTTTCTCAGGCGAATGCCTACCTCACCGCCCACCACCTCTCCCCGATTGAGTGGTAAAAATGAGCCCCGTACATACATAAAATGAGCCCCGTACCTGCAAGTACGAGGCTCATTTTTTATCCTCAATCCTCAATCCTCAATCCTCAATCCTCAATCCTTACCGCACCTTGGTGCCGGAGGCGTTATAGATCCGCCCGCCATTGATGAGGTAGATGTTGTCGTTGATGAGGAGTTTCTTGGTTTTACCATCCACTCTCCACAGTCCACCATCCACATTGTCAATCGCCGTCGGGGCTTTCGCTTCTACTTCGAGTACGAGTTGGAAGCGGTTGTTGTACGTACCCTTATTGAGTTCAACCGTATAGTCGCTCATATTGAGGTCGGTGGTCTCTCCGCTCTCGAGGTCTACGAGTAGGGCCTTACCGCTAAAGTCTTTCGGCATCGCGAACGTGTAGGTACCGTTCTTCGGAGCACTGACACCCAACATGACGGTTTGGTTATCGAACTTCGTTCCGTTGTAGGCTACGTTGTATGCGCCTGCGAACGAATAGATATTCGGGAAGCCGGCATTGTCGATCTTCATCATATCCTCATTGAGTACGAAATCGGTCGAAGCCTCATCGGCAAGGTTGATGTACGTATGGTCCTCTGCCTCGCCATTGCTGAAGAAGAGTTCGATCATGTAGTTCTTCGCGTCGGCGTATTGGTACGGAGCTTTGGTGATTACCGATACGTTCTGCCAGTTGATCGTACCTGCATATTGAACCATATACGCATACATCGTTTGCAATTTGAAGTCGGTGCTGACAACTTGAGCCTCATACGTATTGGTTGAAGGAATCCAACGATATACGGAGTGGAAACCTTCTGAAGACGTTTGAGGAGCAGCATCCTCAAAGGCCGGCACACCGATTACATTCCAGTGGGAGTCGGTATTCTTGTGGTTGACGGCACCAACATTTTCTACTTCAAACTCGCGATCAATCTTACACTCATGCTTAGGTACATCTTGTGCGAAGTTTGCGGCTTTCACAAGACCCACATTATCCAAAACGGAGGGGAAGTAGAAGGCTGCCACCGTGCGGCCGTGATTCCATACAGCGCAATCAGCCTTATCAAACTCGGCAGGCTTTAAACTTAAGATATAACCTTCATTCGCGTTCATTGTCTCATCTAATGTCATATCCTTCCAGAAGGTGGTTGTACCATCACCTTTGAACCAGCCCTTACTTGCACGTTCCGCACCATCATAGCGTTGGAGTTTCCATTCCTTGCCATAAGTACCAACACCGAAGATGCTGGAAACCTTAACATCGAACGGGAAGCTAATCCAGTAGAGGTGCAACTCGTACATGGTTGCGCTCGCAGCCGCCGTCATCTTATCCTTCTCAATCTCCATTACACCATAGATGTGTTTAATCTGCCTAATCGAAGCATCTTCCTTCGAGAAATGTATTTGTTGCGCCTTTTCTTGGTGGTTACGAACAAGCAACATATCGGCATCCAAAACGATGTTACCACTGATTTCTCCTTCCGGTGTCCAACCGCTGACCATACGATTGGTCTTGAAGTCATAAACAAGATGAATCTTATATGTACCTTCTGTTGTTCCCACAGCTATCAATCCAAAGGTCTTCGGGGTAGTTGTTGCCTTACCTGTATTAGGATCTATTGTGAATCCTAATTGGTACATTACATTGCCATTAAAGTCTTTGGATTGTAATTTTGCTACGGAAGCAGTATGTGTCGCGTCAATCTTCACATATACATCCTTCTCATAAATCCATTGCTCTTTATCCGCAAACTTACTATTCGCATTCTGCGAGTTGAGAAGCGTGGTGCACTCACTCTCTTTGTAAACATTATCACCGATTACATTGAGGAACGCATCACTGGCAGCACCCATGATGATAGCGCGTTCGAAGTTATTGGTTGATGGATCGTAACCAAAACGAACATTAACACCATTTACATCCGGCTTTACATCACCATTGCCATCGGTGTATGAACTGGAAACAATCTTGTTCGCCAAGTTCTCGTTATAATCATTAGCAACGCAAGCTTGCAAGTTCACCTTTGGATTATCATTTGCCGGTTTCAAGTTCTTCACCCAATAACGGTCGTAGGTAGAAGTTTCTATCTTATCGAACTTGGTAAACTTATTGTCCTTATCTGCTTCTTTATAGTGATCCCATCTACCACTTGCGCCATCTGTACGGATGTAGTAGTCGCCCGTATAGAGAGCCACATCGCTCAGACCTTCACCATTGGCAAGAATCTTAGCGGTATAAACGCCGGAGGTAGCAAAGGCAGAAGCATCAATAATGGCCTTTTGGCTACCATTCTCCATGATACGGACAAGTCCTTGCTTATATCCGGTTTCGCTTGCGCCCGGAGCAAAGAAGGAAACGGTTTCTGTAGAACTTTCTACCGTATTCGAACGATAAACCGTACCGTTGTTCATATCTACTTCTACATAGTAAGCCGTCCAGCATAAACCGCCTTCGTCACGAGTAATATTACGCTTTTGATTTTCATCACCCGGAGTAATGGTATAGCAACCAGAAGCAGTTACTTCGGTCACATCTTTTGTTATATGCCATTGCTTATCATCATCCATATTCCATGCGTAGATTTGGAAGTTGATTTTACTATCAGAACCCAACGGAATACGGGCATAAACGCGGTCTTGCTTATTGGTATTATCATAATCTTTCCACGTCATATTGATAGTGCCATTCACGCCGGTACCCCAATAGTGGATGTTAATCTGGTTATGATCAGACCAACCTAAATCACCATATTTGGCTTGAATCATAACCGCTTCAGTAACGTTAACCGTCACTTGCTTCGTTACCGACTCAGCGCCATCAATCGAATAGGTGACTCCTACCGTATGCGCTTTACCAACAGCTGCCTGTGTAGCGGTAACCATGAAGCTGCGTCCGCGTTGGTCGCAAGAGATACCTGTTGCGGACGTATAATCGAAGGTGATAACCAAGGTCGATTCATCCAAGCCCGGTTCTATATCCACTTGAGGCGAAACGAGCACGCCTTCGCCTACCAATGCCGCAACCGGCTCAATGTCTTTTACGTACAAGCCATTGGGGCAGTCAGCCGTTGTGCAAGCATATTTCTTCGACGTCTGATCTTGAGTACCAATAGCATAGCAGGCGTCATCTTCCGGAAGGACAATATCCTCCGTTTGCTTAGCATCTGATTCAGTTGGTTGTTTGCCATTGTTCAATACAAAGCGATCGAAGGTCGGATACTTAACATAGAAGATATGTGTAGTGCCTACTTGATAAGAGAAGGTCTCACCCGGCCAAGCCGGTCCCGTTTTATCCATACCATTACGCCACATATAGAAGTGAGTGAACAAACTATTTTCATCTGCCACTTTCACTTTCACCATCTTATAAACACTAACCACTAAGGTCGAGGTAAATGTACGGTCATTCACCGTCGCGGTTGCCTTGTAGGTGTGCGCTTGAACCGTTTTACCTAAATCATCTGTATAATCCTCAGAGTCGGAAGATGGAGCTTGCCATTCTACATCGTCCCTCGTAATCGTAGCCGTACTGGTATAGTTGGTTGCGCGATAACTAATCATCACTTGATCCGGAGCTTCCAATATGTTATATTCATTTTGCGTCGTACTTAATGCAATTGTCGGAGTAGGTACGCCTTGATACCAAATTGTCTTGGTCCAAGCCGTACCGGCAACGCCGTCAGACTCATAGAAAGCCTTAACAACGATAGAGGTTTCCTCTGTTGAAGGATTGGTAATCGTCTTCGACAGAACATCCGTCGTTGCCTCCTCTTCGCCGAATTGGTATTTAGCAGTCAAGTTGGTTTGTGGAGCCAAAGCCGTAATATCAATCGTCAAAGCCTCGTCGGTATAAATCTTATAAGGATTAACCTCGGTACCATCACCGCTATCAATGAAACTCAATTCGCTTTCGTTGAATATACGTTTCTCAGTAGATGAAGTCGAAGCCGTCGGCAGAGCCGGGTAAGTAATCGTCAATTTATTCGTCGATTTGTTATAAGTGAAGGTGTAATCACCTGCTACATCCGGCGTGAACTTCGCATTAGCATCAGCATCTGCCTTGCTCGCAAATTGCACATTAGATGCTGTTCCGCGTGTAATCGTTGCCGTTTTATAGGTAAAGTAATTGCTATTTACCAATACCAAGAACGCGTAACTCTTCGATACGTCGGTGATATTTACCGTCGTCGAAGCCTCGTTGCCATCTCCAAAATTGAGTTTATGCGCAGTCTTGTCCCAATTATCGAAGTCACCATAAACGCAGTTATAGATTGGCCAAGTGACGGTCAGTTTAACATTTGCACCGTTAGTAGCATCAACCTTAAACTCATAATCGCCGGCAACAGTCGGGATAAAGTAGAGGTTATCGTCATTATGGTTCTTTCCTAATGTCATCGTACTAGTTTGATTAACCCAGAAATGATTTCCATCTTTATCTGAGCCAAAGTAATCGTTGCAATCATTCTCTTTATAGTGACGAATCTTGAATTGATATGTACTTTCTTGTCCGGAGCCTTTAATATCTTTATCATCAACATGAATGGTAAAGTAGTACACGTTCTCTGTAGAGTGACCTGTTGCGCGTTTCATCATGTTGGTTTCGCCTGTATTCCAGCCGTTAGGGAACATAGGAGAAGTACCTGCGAGATACCAGTTGGAACTCAGGTCCTCTATAAAGTTCGCTTGAATGGTGGCGGTGGAATTTGCAATACCCGTACCATTAACGACTATAGAACCAGTAGTACCACCAGTAGTATAAGTGATTTTATCTTGATCACCTTCCGGAATCGTCCAACCGGTAAAGATATAACCCGTCTTTGCCGTAGCAATAATATTCTTTGATTGAGTATCAACACCCACTGGCGTTGTCATACCCCAATCAACATCAGTAGTTTTATTATTATACTTCAACGTTCCCCAAGTGGGTTCATTGGCAGCAATCGTAAGAGTAGTCAAAGCCTCTTCCCAAATAGCATAAATTGTTCCAGACGGGAAGGCCGGATTAATCCACTTACCATCCACATCGGTATAGCCTTCTACATCTTTCAAGAAATTACCATCTGCATCAGCAATCATCGTCGTCCCCTTATTATCCAACGCATAACCAAGCAACGTAAATCCGGTAGAAGACGTAGCAGCAACATAATCAGTAAATGCCGTTGCATCGAAGGTAATATATGCTGAGCCATTGGTTCCAGTGTGAGTGCCCGTTGTAGTGAAGTTCTTGCTCAATGTCAATTGATTCGACTTGGTTGCTGTCCAGTGAGCATAGAGGTCTTTATTCTCATCTGTACGAACCCAGTTGTATTCCTCAACCCAATTTGAGTATTTTTTAACAAATGTACCATCTGATTTTATTATTTGAGTGCCACTTGTACCAGTGCCAGAAGTAATATAATAACCATTAAAAGTATAACCCGTACGCACAGGAATTGTTACTTGAATAGGTTGTCCATAAGTAGCAGTAGCCTGAGTATAAGTTCCAGTACCATCCTCTTTCCACAAATTCAACGTCGTTGTCTTCGCCACCGCATTTGCGGTTACGGTTACGGAACCATTGTTGACAGTTACATGGGTCGAAGTTGCTGATGCATCTGTAAATGTCGCAGTTCCATCGCCGGATGCCGTCCAATTGACAAAGTCATAACCGGTCATCACCGTTGCGGTAATGTCGCTCTCAATAGGAAGAGAAGTTTGGTTTAGTTTTTCTCCTGTAACAGCAGAAATACCCGTACCCGCTACTACATTGAGGTTAAATTTACTTGCATCTGCATAGGTCGCCGTAACGGTCGAAGCTTGGGAGGCATTGAAAGTAATGGTTTGATCAGTTACCGCACAACCATCAACGAGTGTAATTCCGGTGCCTAATTCCCATTTATCGAACTTCTTACCTTCTGCAGCAGCCGCAGCCGTTGCTTGACCGGTAGTTACACAACCGGCAGTAGTAGAAGCCGCAGTACCACCAGAGATAGTGATGTTGTAAAGGGTTTCTGTCCACTTAGCGTAAAGGGTGGCATCATCATCTTTGTCCCACGCGTGCGCGCTCGCGCCCGTATTATTATAATATTGTGTACCCCAGTTTCCTAATGTTGAACCATCTGCATCATAATAACCTTGGAAATCGTAACCGGTCTTCGTCGGCATATCAGCCGATGGCATAGCGGCACCATAGGTAGCCGTTACAGAAGTTGATCCACCCGAACCGCCCTTTGCATCGAGGGTGACGGTGTATTGATTGGCAGTCCACTTGGCAGTATACGTAATATCGGCGTTAATGGTTGTTGTGCTAGAAACAAACCGGTTATCGCCATTCCACCAACCACCAAAAGTATAGCCGGTTTTGCTAGGATCCGCAGGTGCAGTCGTAGTTCCACCCTTTAGCAATGTTTTAGTATCAACATCGCTTGTCCCGTCGTTAAAGGTCACCTTTACGTCGTAGTTGTAAGTGACCCAAGTATAAGCAGAACCATTGTAGATACATATTTTACCACTATTGGAATAACAATCTAAATCTCCAGTTGCATAATCATCCTTGTTTGCAGCACTTATTTTTACCTTTGTATAACGTTTATTAATTGTTATGCTATAGATAGTTTTCCCATTATAGGTTTTATCTGTTGCTGTCATTGCTTTTCCGTTCCAAGCGGCATTATAGTCACAGCCACTATTCCAAGCATAAGCTTTTACTCCTCCATGATCGTTTCCCCAACCATAATAATCTGCAAAATAGATGGTGTAAGAAGCATCTGTCGAATAAGATACCCATTTTTCTATTTCATGAACATACATCTTACCTGAATAGGTAGAAGACGTAGTCCAAGAACTATACGGCTGTTTTTGAGATTTCCATGTAGAGCCATCATACAATTGGATTTGCAAACAATCAACACCTCCATATTTTTCATTTACTTTTCCAGTGTAGATAATTTTGCCATTATAGGTGTAACTTGTTTTGGTCATCTCAGACGAGCGCCAAGTGCCATTGTCGCCGATATTAGCATTAATTTTTACGGTGTAGCAACCAACAGTAGACGCGTCCACTGCATAATAAATAGTTGTCTCCGTGTCCGCGGCCCACAAATTACTTGCTCCTAAGAGCGCTAACAGAAAGACTGTTAGAAATTTGAATGTTTTTTTCATAATGATTTGAAATTTAATTGGTTAATTTTTATTGAATTGTTTTTAGTTAATTTTATTCGTTTCTATTTATACACATATCTTGGCAATCTATATTCGGTTTCTTTATTATTTTCTCGTATTATTTTTTCGAATTGTGTTTGCTTAACAAACATTTTCACCAGAGTATGAGAATTGTGACCTGGTAACTTTTTACCATCTTCGGTAAGCGTCAGTTTATCACCATTATTAAAATGTACAACAACCGAAATCTCAAAATGCCAAAAATTGCAACACGTAGGGGCATGTTTTATTTCAAAAGTTAATTTTTCAACATTTAAAGGATTCCCTGCTTTATCGTTTATTCCTATTCCCAACTGATGCAAACTAAGCACATCTTTAATTTTAACACTAACATATGGTCTATTCAAATTCCAATCAACATCTTCGTCTGTGGGACATTCAACCTTCTCGTTAGGAAGCCAAGGACTCTTAAATCTATCAGCAGCTCCTTTTTTGAGTTTCCAATTATTATCTTCCCTCTTACAAATAGAAAGCAGATTGGTTGACAGCCCTCTTAAAAACTCCGTTGTTTGGAAATAATTCTCAACCACTGTTTTCCCTTCATTAATAGTCAGCGTATTTGCTTGACGTACCAAGTAGAATAACCTCATGTGAGGAAGTTTTGACAGATTAGTTATTGCATGGTAATCTTTTCTTGGCAATAATCTTTTGGGATAATATAATGGTTTAGTTACTTCCATTCATCAATTCATTTAATTTATTAGCTATATATTGTGCCGTGCTATTTGTTAGGAAGCATTTACCATCTTGTTCGTATGACATATAAGCTTCCGTAAAATCCTCTTCACAAGTATTCTCGAACTCTAAACTTATCACAACGCTGCTCCTCGCAATCATCATAATAATACTATTTGCATCCTCATCATCATAATTTATTTTAGGCTCCAATTTTGTCAAGTCACCTTTATAATATTGTAGGAATTTTCCCAATAATCTAATAGATTTTTTATACTTCTGGAGAGGAATGTTCAGTTGTTGAGATTCCTTGTATAGTAACTCCATATAAGTTCCAATATTGTCATTAGAGAAATCATCTCTATTTACAATACGAGGAATATGCACAGACTGTAGAAATGTCATACTACTTATATTCTTAATTTAAGGCAGTTTCGAATCCACAAACTCTTTCTTTAATAACCTGAAATAAAAATCCTTTTCATACTTATGGCAAAATTGCAATACGTCCTCAATATTACTTATTGTTGTTCCATCAACCTTAGACGAAATAGTAATATCAATTAAAGATTTTAGTTCATTATTAATATAACTATTATCATAAATTTTCGCAATTGCAGTCGCATTATAAGGAGGATTTTCAACGCGATATCGTATTTCAAACATATTGCTAACGGATGCAGGTAAAAAATTAAACTTATATTCCCAATCTAAAACAGTTGAGATTTTAAAGTTTAAATATTCACTAATATACCTTATAGATACTCTGCGAACTTTAACATATTGCATTAGGACTGGTAAACACGATATTATAAAGGTGCTATAATGGTTCCACCCGACATATTGTCGAGCGCAATTAAACAACACTCTACTTTCTTTAACTAAGACTTTAAATGTTCCATTATTACATACATATTGTTCGATCGGAGAATTACTAGACATAGGATCTTGCTTGCGTAACGGCATCATTTGAAAGGGTACTTCATCATTTGTCGGTTTCTGCAAGAAATCAAACAAAACGCTCTCTAACTTGTGCCGATTATATTCCGATTCGAAATCTATTTGAACTAGAGTGTCTTTTAATCCATCATTCATAATGAAATCTGGAACGCCATACTTTATTGTATCCATTTTTATTGTTTAAATCATTCATCAAAGTATTCTAATAAATCTTCCTGATCTTGAATTCTATCTTGATAATCCTCATCTGTTTCAAAAGGGTCTTTATCCCAACTTGTCGGAGAATAGAAGTCGTCATCCCATTCATTCTCTTCTTCATTTTCAAAATCTTCTTGCATAATGTGTAATTTGTTTCGAGTCATTTTTTAAATTAACTCATACGTTCCCTGGAACAACAATTCATTAATAGGCTTCGCCGTCCTTTTCTGTTGCCAATAATCTGACGCAGTAATTAAAAAATCATTATATGTCGCCGATAAAGGAATGTCATCAATAATAGCCATATCAAATGATTCTAGAACTTGCGCTTGTATTATATTCACCTCATGTATTTGTAAAATGGGGCTCCCCATCTTTTGATAAAAACTTTGAGCATTTTGATAATCATCAAACAAGAAAATACTATCCATTCGTGAGGGCTTAGTTCTCAAATTATTTTGTCGATAATCCTCCCACAGATATTCCCAAATTAGCCATATAGGTTCATTAAAAGGATATGTTCTAACCACGGACAATAATTGCAGAAATGATTGAGTATCAATTGTTGCTGTTTCTGTTGAATACAACAAATTTCCGTTGAAAGTTTGTTTCCCATTTTTAACTAAATGATCTGCTAAATTATTTAGCTCCAACATTCCTAAAACGTTATATTTCACTATAACATGGCAAGGCGTTAACAACTGGCAATTATTGGTGCGCCAGAAATTAACAACTTCTTTCCATAAGGCCTTGTACAAAAGTGTATTTTGTACTTTTGGTGATGGCAATAACTCTGTTGTCTTAATCACTTTACCTACAGGTTCAGCAGTTGGATCAACTACTCTATAAAATTTCTGTGTTGCCATAATGATAAATTTTAAGAGGTTAATAGTATTCTTCTTTATTCCTTATTTATATACGCGCGTGGGTGCGAGAGGAGATTATATCCTAATCTCCTGAACTAGCATAGTATCCCTATCTTTAAGCACCAGAAAAAGGCACTTCTTCATATTATTAAAATCTATAACCATTTGAGAATAGAAGACTGGACGATGAATATTATTAGCTAGCAAATCAGTATTAACAAATGCGTTCTCACAATCAATTTGTTTAATGGTTTTTAAATCATAGCAGCCTAATGCTCCGTGATGAGGAATCTGCAATAGTCCAACACCTTCTGGGAAATACACAGGTTTATATGCTCTCACAATATCCTTCGTTATTTGGGCTTGTAAACTAATATCACCTGTATATAAGCAAGAAGCCTTATCTACGTGTTTGTAACAACGTCTCTCTCGACAACAAAAACAACGGCAATCACATTGACATTGAGAGAATATGTGACATGCACATGCTCCAGTGTCTATATTCGAAGCCAAAGGCTGATTAATCGGAAGTGGCGTTGATAATAGCATCATCGAGTTCATATTGGCTGTATTTGTCCCCGTCCCAGATAATCCATGTTTCTTACAAACTTTCTTGAATTTAGCCAATATGTCTTGATCAAGATAACCCTTTTCTATGTGATCAATTTGGCTTTGCGTTAAAGCTTGGGTATCATCCGTGGTTTTTAATGCCGCAATTACATCGTCATATACTTTACTATCGTAGAGGAATAACGGAACATATATCCAAAATGGGATATTACAGGATGGGCACAAGCCGGTACCACTATCAATCATTTGGGTTTCTCCTTCGGGATTAATCGATTGTGGCTCTTGTCCTTCTCTTGGACGTTCTTCGCCGGTATATGGTCTAACAAGTATCTTTTTAATTCCTAATTCGTCTATTTTTTTGCATATTAAGTCATAATTAACAAGAGTTTCATCATACTTCTTGAAAAGACCATATTTTTTGGCAATATAGGGCAATAAGATTGTTGTTTTACCCTTTACCACATAGTTGGGGTCTTGCAAGATTTGTCGCAACACGTTAATGTGATCTTCATCAAAATGGGATATACATAGTAAATCAATTATACCCTTTCCACTAAAATAACCATAAAAGTCATTCATTACTACATTTCCATATTCTTTAGATGTTGACCCACAGTCATAGACCATATTAAAAAATATATGACCATCAAAGAAACGCTCTGTACAAAAAGCACCAAAACCTGCTGGGTGAATTATTCGTTCTACTCTCATTTCCATATGTTTTTCAATTTATTTTTCTCGTTCTTTTTCCGTTTATCTCTTCCCCCTTGGAGGGATAAGTTGTGATAAATTTGATAAAAGTGATAAATTTGATAAATTCGATAAAAACCCTACTCCTCTACTCTTCTACCAGCCTTCAATCAGCCTTCTTGATTATACCCGCATTATACCCGGACAATCGTATTACCGCAGGATGACCAAAGAATCACGTTAACATTTTGTCACTTTTATCATTTTTATCAATTTTATCAGTTTTATCACTCTTTCACCGCGACCACTCCGTAGGATCTCCGTAGGATGGCCGTACTATAAATTTGCCTCTTTCTTCGGTAGCACTCCGTAGGATGTCCGTAGGATGGCCGTACTATAAAGTTGCCACTTTCTTCATCTATATCGTTTGGGAACCGCGTTCCTCATGGTAGTGTTTTTCAGTGTGTGTTTCCCGGTATTTTTCCCCGTTTCTCATTAGTATTATTTTATATACGTGCGGGCGCGTCGCACACACGCATATATAAAATCGTGCAAAAATAATACTTTTTTCTCATTTGTGCAAATAATTTCGCAAGAAAATGTAAAAAAGTATTATTTTGCAAGAGAAATGGGGAAAAAGAACGGCAATATCGTGATTGATATTGCCGCGTCAAAGTGTTCTGGAGATTTTTATAATGAAATACGAATCTTACTCCGTTTATCAAACAAATCCTCGTGAGAACCCGTGTTTGTTAGCAACAGTATAAGTTTTTTATCATTTTGACGCCATACCAACAACCAATCCTCTTCAATATGGCATTCCCAACATCCTGCGAACTCATCGCGTAATAGATGAGGGTGATATGAGTCGGGGACGCGACCGTCCTTCGCCAGCATACTCACAACCTCCCACAACATAGCCATATTACGGCCTTGTCTTTTACAACGACGAGCCGCTTTAATAAATTCCGGTGCGTACTTAATTTGATACATTATCCAACGATCTTAATCAAGTCCTCCACAGAAGCTGCATCGTACACCTGACCTGATTCAATTTGGGCCATAGCGCAATCCATACTACTCTGCTTTTCAATCGTTACACCTAACGCTTTAGCAATCGCAGTAAAGCGCTTCATTTCAAGATGCGGGATATTAACTACAACTTGATCATAACGAGGCATTGTCATTGCTGTTGCCATAATTTTTCCTTTCCTTTTGCGTTTTGCGATTCATTCGACAAATGTTATTTGCTTGCCCGGACCTTTGTCACTGTCGGCTTTGCAAACCTTTCTATAAATAATAAAACTGAGAGGGTTATAGTACATGCCATAGAAGATGGTTCAGTGCTTGATACTCCAAAAGATTTGAATAACAACAACATTTATCCTCAAGATGGCATAATTTTTGATGAAATGTCGGCAAAAGAATACGGTTTAAGTGTTGGAGATTATGTCTATATTAATAGTCAAAAAATAATTATTTCCGCAATATCAAGAGAATATACTTTTCCAATAAAATATATTTCATTAAAGATGGCAAGAGAATTAAATCTTGGTGATATAAATGCTTTTGCCATATTAACAAAGCCGGGTGTTAATTCAATAACAATCAAAAACGAAATAGGCTCTATTTCACCTTCAGCTGTTGTTATCTCACGTGATTTACAAGCTTCATATGCAAAAGATAGTGTTTCTTTAGCACAAATTGTTTTGAACGTTTTTGCTATTCTTACTTTCCTTATTGGGGCATTTATCATTATAAATATGACAGTAATTCAATATAATGAAAGGGTGTCGGATTATGTTATTTTGCGAACGTTAGGTGCTTCTGTTATGCGTATATCTTCTATAATTCTTGTTGAAGAACTTATTAAAGCTTTAATAGGTGTTTTAATATCATATCCTGCTTCTTATATTATAATAAGGCTATTATTTGAAGCAATATCTTCGACATCTCAACAATTTACAGTAATTAATTTAAATAGCATCTATTTGTTTTCAACAATTATTTCAATAGCGTTCGTTCTTGCTGGATGGATTGCCTCTGTCGTATTAATAAAAAAGATGAATTATGTCTCTTATATGAATAGGAGTGATTAATATGGAAAGAAAAATGGAAAAAATTTGGATAGAAAAGGTCATTATTGACCTATTCAATAATGCAAATTCATGTTTAAAATCAAATTTTAATTATTTAACTAATTTAGTGGGAAATAATGAGTGTAAATTATATTTATTTGATCCTGAACTTACTACTTGTCAAGCTTTCAATATTATTGATGGACAAGCTTTCATCCTACCATACGATAATAAAGAAAATGATATTCTTTATGAAGTGATGATTCAAAAGGATGCTAAAATAATCAATTCAGATCTTTATCTATCTCTTTGGTTTGACAAGGTCTCTTCTTTTGGAGTTTTACATTTTAGTAATATTTCTACTATATGTGAAAGTGATAGTTTGAAGCAAGCAACAAAAGCATTTAGTGCGATCATTTATTCAGAAGCTATGGGAAGTATTGTTGAATCAGTTCATTCTCCTGTACTTGTTGCCAAAAACCTTTGTGTAGATTATACAACGAAACAATATGTAAACCATGTTGTTAAAAATTTGGATATTAGAATTAATGAGAAAGAATTTTCAATTATCTACGGATCTAGTGGATGTGGAAAAACAACACTCATCAATGCCCTTGGTGGAATGTTAAAAGTATCATCTGGATCAATCTTTTGGAAAGATAAAAATATAGTTGGAATGAATGAGAAAGAATTAACAAAATACCGTCGCGATGTTATAGGATTTGTTTTTCAAAAATATAACTTGATAGATGATCTTACGGTTGAAGAAAACCTGAAGTTCATGGCTTCAATATATTCAAAGGGTGATGAACGTGTAGAAGAAATCATCAGAATGTTCAAACTCTCGGAAGTAAGAAATAAAAAGGCCAAGACTCTTTCGGGTGGTTGGAAACGCAAGCTTTCGATAGCGATGGCAATTATCGGCGAACCTAAGATTCTTTATCTTGACGAACCTACTTTAGGCCTTGATGTTCTTGCAAGACGGGAACTGTGGAAAGAAATAGAAATACTTAAAAAGAATACTCTTTATATTTTAAATACTTTAGCAAGTATATTAAAGCAAAGGAT
>CALCGR010000156.1 GCA_937901025.1 uncultured Bacteroidales bacterium | reverse complement strand
AGGAGTGCCATACCCTCATCCATCAACGTATGGAGAAGGATATCTGGCAACACCTCTGGGAGTTTGCCCTCATCGAAGATAACTCTCAACTTTCAACTCTAAACCACTCTACACTCTACACTCTACACTCTACACTAACTCACACGCTCAGTCATCAGCGTATTCATGCCCTCTTTGAGGTACGCCGATGTGAACAGTTGCCGAAGATAGACGGAATGGTCAGGGTAGGGTGGCAAGAACTTGAAAATTATGCATTTTCGCGCCTGACTTTGAGGGCATTAGCCGATTTTCGACTATAATCTGCACTTTTTTTACTAAAAATTACAAAAAAATTTGTGCATTTAAAAAAAATGTTGTAATTTTGTACCCGATTTTGTGCTGCAAAACATTAAAACACCTATATAATTATGACAAAAGCTGAACTCGTTAACGAAATTGCTATCCAAACGGGGTATGACAAAACGACGATCATGAATATCGTTGAGTCCCTGATGGATAATGTAAAGAAGTCTATTGCTCGCGAGGAGAATGTTTACCTCCGCGGCTTTGGAACGTTCCTCACCAAGACTCGTGCTGCCAAGTTGGCTCGTAACATCTGCGCGAAGACCTCCATTCAGGTGCCGGCACACAAGATCCCTGCCTTCCGTCCGTCGGACGACTTTACGGCATTGCTGAAAGATAAAATGTAATTAACTTTATTCATTAACAACTAATAATTAAACCATTATGCCAAACGGAAAAAAGCATAAGAGACACAAGATGTCTACCCACAAACGTAAAAAACGTTTGCGTAAGAACCGTCATAAACATAAGTAATTTATGAAAAGTGAATTAATTGTGGACGTACAGTCCGATGAGATTGCAATCGCGCTCACGGAAGACGGCCGTCTGCAGGAGGTGAGCCGCGAGAAGCGAAATCAAGATAACTTCTCCGTCGGTAACATCTACTACGGGCGTGTCAAAAAAGTGATGCCTGCGCTCAATGCAGTCTTTGTGGATGTAGGACACGAGAAAGAAGCTTTTCTGCATTATCTGGATTTAGGTTCGCAGTTTCTTACTACCCAATCCTTTGTTACCAAGGCCGTGAGCGATCGTCGCAAGGTGCCTGCCGTAACGCGCATCCCGCACCAGAAAGAGGTGGGGAAGGAAGGACAGATAGCCGACTATCTGCATGTGGGCGACCAGTTACTCGTTCAAGTAACCAAGGAACCCATCAATACCAAGGGTCCTCGTCTGACCGCGGAGATCAGTATCGCCGGCCGTAACGTAGTCCTTATTCCTTTCGCCGAGAAGGTGATGGTGAGCAGTAAGATTAAATCCGAGTCCGAGCGTTCTCGCCTTAAGCAACTCATGCAATCCATCAAACCCCAAGGGTTTGGAGTGATTGTCCGCACCGTTGCTGAAGACAAGCGGGCAGCAGAACTCGACAACGAACTGGGTTTGTTAGTACGCCGTTGGGAAGAGGCCGTTCGCACCCTCCAACAATCCACGAAAAAAGACGTCTGTCTGGTTTCGGAGGAACTGGGACGAACGATTGGAGTGATTAGAGATATATTCTCGCCCGATTTCACCTCCATCCAAATCAACGACGAGACCATCTACAACGAGGTCAAACAGTATGTGGAACTCATCGCACCCGAGTGCGTGAAGACGGTCAAACACTACAAACTCAAACAACCTATTTTCGACAAGTATGACATCACCCGCCAGATGAAGACCGGTCTCGGCCGCACGGTAGGGTTCAAACACGGAGGGTACCTGTATATCGACAAGACCGAAGCCCTGTTTGCCATTGATGTCAACTCCGGAAGTAAGAAACTATACGAAGACCAGGAGGAGAATGCGTTCCAGTTTAACATGCTCGCCGCCGATGAGATCGCTCATCAACTGCGCTTGCGTGATATTGGAGGAATCATCATCATCGACTTCATCGACTTGGACAAGAAAGAGCACCAAGACAAGCTCTACGAACACATGCGCGAGTTGATGGCCAATGATAGAGCTAAACACAACGTCCTCCCGCTCTCTAAGTTCGGACTCATGCAGATCACCCGCCAACGGGTTCGCCCCGCCGTCGAGATGGAGGTCATGGAGGTTTGTCCTACCTGCTTAGGCAAAGGAAAAGTACAACCGACTATCCTCTTTACCGACACCGTCGAGGAGCAACTCCTCCACTATCGGGAGGAGCACCCGAAGGGTAGGGCTCAACTCTCGCTGCATCCGTATGTGTATAGTTACGCTTGTAGAGGTGCCTTCGGCTCCAGCCTTAAGGCGCAGTGGAAACGCCGCTACAACGTGATTACAGTTGAAAACCAATCGTTAGGAATGTTAGAAACTAAATTGGAAGCAAAGTAATGGAAACCCATTTTTTTTGGTTTATGATGATGAACATCTCGTTCTTCACGTTGCTCTTGGTGCTCCTAATAGGAGCGATTGACTTGCTTACGCCCCTTTGGACCAGCCAACACCGCGCACCTCACCACGTTCGTTATACAACGGGTATCGTGATGGCTTTCGGTGTATTGGACTGTGCTTATTGGGCAGCGATTTCGCTCTCCATCATAGATGCAAGTGCGAACGAATTTTTGTTGCGAATAGGGGGAAGTTTTGATATACTGTTGTTGCTCAATACTTTCCTTATCGGAGAGGCTATTCTTTATGGAAAAGACTATACGGCGAAACGGGTGTGGTTATACATCATTCCGTCATTGATTGCGGCTCTTTTCTACTTGATTACCGGTACCCTATGGTTCCTATATGTCTTTTTCGCCTACGCTGTGATTTGCGTCATAGTTCAGATGGTAAGGCATATTAAAGCGCATGCGCGGCCTTGGATTATCACGTGTATGGTCTTGCTTTTTGTTCAGTTGGCAGGATACACTATTTATACTTGCTATACCTATCTGAACGAAATACCAAAAATTTGGCAAGACATCTATTTTACGGCGCACGACTTTCTTTCAGCCATCGTATGGGCTACCATCCTGCTGCGTATCATCCGCTATGACGAGAAAGAGAATATAGCGCTCGATAGTTCTAACGTTTGAACCCGCTCCTTATCCTCTATTGATAAGGATGACAATACTTGAGGCAGTTCGTCAACCAGTCCCGTTCCGCGGGCTTTGAGGACTGCTTCTTTTTGTGTCCAAAGCCTCGTGAACATCCGGTCTTTATCTTTCGCCTCACGAATCATAGCCTGCTCTTCCTTATTCATCGTGCGCTCAATCAGCGCCTCGTCCGCGTGGCGAATAGACTCGATATCAATGCCTATCTCGCGTTCGCTATCCACCGCTACCGCTACCGCCGTCTTGCAATGACTAATCGAGAAATACGGACCATGAGTGAGATACGGTTTCCCGTGCGGCCCGTAATAGACCTCCTCCGCCTTACCTCCAACGAGTGACATCAATAACTCCCACGCCTTGAGCGTGGTCCATTGACCGAACAGATGCGAGAAACGCAGTGCCTGCTCCCGACGGAAGGCGGGCACAATCGGCAACAACCGAGCCACATCCGACTCGGTACACTCATTCATCCTATCGAAAATAAGGTATTGGATTTTAAACTAATGCTAACTTAATAACCTCTTGGATATCCCTTACATAGTGGAAACGCAATCCCTTCAAATACTTACTCGGGATGTCCTCCACATCCTTCTGATTGTCCTGACAGAGAATCAAATCGGTGATTCCCGCCCGCTTGGCGGCTAAGATCTTCTCTTTCACCCCGCCAATCGGTAGCACTTTTCCTCGGAGCGTCATCTCACCCGTCATCGCAATACGCGGTTTCACCAGTCTCCCCGTAAACGCTGATACCAAGGCGGTCGTCATCGTGATACCCGCACTCGGCCCGTCCTTCGGCGTAGCGCCTTCCGGCACGTGAATATGTACCGCCATCGTGTCCAAGTCTTTGGGTTTAATGCCGAACGACTCCGCATGCGCCTTGATGTATCCCAACGCTATCGTAGCCGACTCTTTCATCACCTCGCCTAAGTTACCCGTCAACGTCAGGGTAGGGGTCTTCGCCTTCGAAAGCGAGGTCTCAATAAACAATATCTCTCCGCCTACTTGCGTCCATGCTAACCCGGTCACTACACCCGCATACTTATTCGTCTCCCACGCTTCGCGATAGAAACGCTTGCGACCGAGATACGTCACCACATCTTCCGGGGTTACCGTCGTGTTATACGCCTCCTCCAGCGAGATCTTCGTTACCACCTTGCGGCAAAGGGTGGCAATCTCCCTTTCCAGCGATCTTACACCCGACTCGCGGGTATAATCTTCAATGATCTGCTCGACAATCTCTTTATTCAGTTTTAATTGAGACGTCTTAATGCCGTGTTTCTCTAACTCCTTAGGAATGAGGTGTTTCTTGGCAATCTGCACTTTCTCTTCCTGTAGGTAACCTGTCATCTCAATCAGTTCCATACGGTCTAAGAGCGGCCGTGGAATAGTGTCCAACGTATTCGCCGTGGCAATAAACAGCACCCGACTCAAATCGTAGTCGATATCTAAATAATTATCGTGGAACGTGTTGTTCTGTTCGGGGTCCAAAACCTCTAATAAGGCCGACGTCGGGTCACCCTTGTAGTCTGCACCGATCTTATCAATCTCGTCCAGTACAAAGACAGGATTCGAACTCTGCACTTTCCTCAGGTTCTCGATGATGCGCCCCGGCATCGCACCGATATACGTGCGCCTGTGACCACGGATCTCCGCCTCGTCGTGTAAGCCGCCTAAGGAGATACGGGCATACTTACGCCCTAATGCAGCGGCAATCGACTTACCCAGCGACGTCTTTCCTACGCCCGGAGGGCCATAGAGGCATAGGATAGGGGCATTAAACCGCTGTCCTTGCCTTATCTTCAGCACCGCCAGGTACTCGATGATACGCTCCTTGACCTTCTCCAATCCGTAATGGTCGTGGTCTAAGACCTGCTTGGCGTGATTGATGTCGAAGTTATCCTCCGTCACCTCGTTCCAGGGCAGATCCAGAATCGTATTCAGATAGTTCTCTTGCGTCGAATAATCGGGAGAGTGGGGGGAGGTTCGTTGCAGTTTCTTGAGCTCCTTATCGAACACTTCCGCTACGGCGTCCGGCCATTTTTTCTCCTTTGCTCGTGCCTCTATCTCCTTGATTATGTGGTCAGTATCGTCACCCAACTCCTTACGAATGGCCGCCAATTGGTGCTGTAAGAAATATTCGCGCTGCTCCTTGTCAATATCCGTCTTGGCTTGCGCCTTGATCTGCTCGTCCGTCTCGATATCGTGTACACGATTCGTCAGGTGTTCCAGCAGCAACTGCGCCCGCTCGGTCATCGAGTTTTGAGAGAGTAGGTGATTGCGCTCCTTCGAATTGAAATGGAAATTAACGCAGATGTAATTGATGAGCGTGATAGGGTTGTCGATGTTCTTGAGCGTACCAATCGCCTCAAACATCGGGGGATCGGCTTTCTCGAGCAGCGATAACGCCTGCTTCCTCAGCTCCATCACGATACCGATAAACTCTTTATCGCTGCGCTTGGGGATGAGTTCTTGATAGACACCAATCATGGCTTGAATCGTTTTGTTGCGGGTGATAGTAAACTCCGAACACTGAATTCTCACCAGACCCTCTAAAATCACCATCGACGTGTTATCCGGCATCGTAAAGATACGAATAATACGAGCGGCTGTGCCTAACTCATATAAATCTTTGCCCTCCGGATCTTCAATCGATTCGTTGTGCTGCGTCAGTACCGCTAACGGCAGTTCTTGCTCATACGCTTTCTTTACTAATTTTTGCGAACGCGGACGAGCCAGGTTCACCGACAACAGCACACCCGGAAACAAGGACATATTCCTCAGCGGCAATACATCCAATACTATTCCCGTCGCTAATTTCAGGGTAGGTATATTATCATCTGATTCTATCATAGTGCCTATACTACAAAATACTATTTTACATAATCGTGATTAAAACTATCTTACAACGAAGTGGTCTTACAGCGAAGCGGTCATTCAGCAAGCTCCGCTTGCGGTCATTCATCCAATAATCTTTTTAATCAGGTTCTTGAGCACATCGCCCGGGCCGAACTCGTGGAACTCGGTAGCGCCATCCAGGATCATGTTCTTGATGGTCTGTGTCCAACGAACAGGCGTGGTGAGTTGCAGCAGCAAGTTCCGCCGAATATCATCCGGATCGGTCTGCGGATACGCATTCACATTCTGGTAAATCGGACAAACCGGTGGCAAGAACTCCGTAGCCATGATAGCGTCCGCCAGTTCTTCCGCTGCCGGTTGCATCAATGGCGAATGGAAGGCGCCACCCACTTGCAACTGTATGGCCCTCTTGGCCCCATTGGCTTTCAGCACCTCGCACGCTTTCTCCACGCCCGCCAAATCACCGGAGATAACCACTTGTCCCGGACAATTGAAGTTCGCGGCTACCACTACGGCACCGCTGATCTCTCGGCAGAGCTCATCTACCCTCTCGTCGGCCATCCCTAAGATAGCCGCCATCGTCGAGGGCGTCTGCTCACACGCTTTCTGCATCGCGACAGCTCTACGGCTAACCAGTTTGAGCGCGTCTTCAAAACGAAGAGCCTCACAACTGACGAGCGCCGAGTATTCGCCTAAACTGTGACCCGCCACCATCTGAGGATGGTCTAGACTCATCACCTTAGAGGCAATCACCGAATGCAGGAAGACGGCGGGTTGCGTCACGCGCGTCTGTTTTAGCGCCTCCGCATCCTCACCGAACATAATGTCGGTGATGCGGAAGCCTAAAATCTCATTGGCTTGCTCGAACAGGTCGCGCGCTAACGGGTAAGACTCATACAAGTCTTTACCCATCCCGGGAAACTGCGATCCCTGTCCGGGAAAAACATAAGCTGTCATAAATAAAGTTGTTTAGACGCTTAACATAATCACGCCTACCAAAGCCAAGATAGCATAGAACTCAGGCAGAGCGCAATAAATCATCGTGTTGGTGAGTACATCGTTACCGGCACCGATATTAGCGATACCGTTAGCAGCGGTTTGACCTTGACGAATAGCGGAGAGCAAGAACACAATACCTGCACCAACGCAAATGCCAAACAGCAAGTAACCGTTGGCGGCAATATCCATACCACGCAATACGATGAACGAAACGAAACCGTACAATCCTTGCGTAGCGGGCAGAGCCGACAGAATCATATACTGACTGCTCTTCTCTTTGTTCTTGCGCAATGCGCCTTCCGCTGCATTAGCAGCAATCGTGGTTCCGAATGCAGAACCAATTCCCGACAAGCCTAAAATAAGGCCAAGTCCTAAATAACCTAATAAAGTTTCCATAATAATAAAATATTTAAATTGTTAATTAATTAAATGGCTTATATAATTTGCCGCTTCCTTCATAGCCGGAGTTCTTAAAGTATTCTACAAAACTCAGACGTAGCGGGTGAACGAACGCACCAAGACAAGCCATCAGCAGGTTCAGTACGTGACCAAACGTCACAATCAACACAAACCCGATAATCGTTCCTACGTTCGGCGTTTCGCCCATTACCATAAGACCCAAGTTATTGAACGCTTGCCCGAGCATCCCGCCTGCTAATCCTAAGGCATAGAGACGGATATAACTCAGCACATCGCCCAACAATCCCGTTACCATTCCGTACGTATCCCATAATCCCGCACCGATATTGATGAGCGGATTACGACCCGGCGTATTGAAGATAAAAATCCCTAACGCGCTCACGCACGCGATAATAATAAGGAGTATCGACGTTACTTGACCGCCGAAGATTCCCAGCGATGATAGGATCATCACGCTCAATCCGCCGACAATCAGTACGAGCCAGCCCCAAGCGGCAATCGTCTGCTTAAAGCCAAAACGTTGGGTGAAGCAGATACACTTAATCGTCATTGCCAAGCAGAGGTGGATAACACCAATCACGATAGCCAGCACCATCATCACGTCAAAACTCATGTTCATTGCCGCTACCGGTACTACTCCACCCTCGCCTATCCAAGACTTGAACATCGGCACTTTCAATGCCTCAGGTACCCATTGGGCAGCCCAGATGTCGATACCGAAGAAACCGCCCATCAGATAGCCGACGACGGCTGAACCTACGCCCAAGGCCATGATAATCGGACCTAACCCCTCGAACATCTCGATCTTCATCTTTCCTTTGAAAATCAAGTATCCGCAAAGGATAAGCACTAGTCCGTAACCGGCATCGCCGATACACAAGGCGAAGAACAATAGGAAGAACGGACCCAAAATCGGGGTCGGATCAAACTCCGTATAATGCGGCCAACCGTACATTCCCGTCAAAACCTCAAAGAGACGGGTAAACCAGTTGTTCTTTAACTTAACGGGTGTGTTGTCCTCTTTCGTCGGAGCGGAAGCCTCGTAATAAACGCCCTCCGTCTTAGCAAGCACAGCCTCTAACTTCTCCGTGTTCGCCGTCGGACAGAATCCTTCTACCAGCTTCAACGTATCTTCCGCCAAGGTCGAGGTTGCGATCTCCACTTTGTCCCAATCGATGGTCTGCTGAACCGCCTTAAGCTCCTTCTCCACCGCCTTGCGGTCCCTACCCTGCCAAGCCTCAATCGCCTTGGCATTGGCGTCTAGCTGCTTCTCAATCGCCTTCACCTCCGCTTCTAACTCACTCACATTGTGTTCGTTAAGTCTTATCTCATCCGCGTTTATCGCTTCAGGCGCAGCCGGTCCTACTTCTACGAAGTACACCTTCCCTTCAGCCTCTCCAACCACTACTCCACCCCACTCTTCCTTATATTGGCTTTTCGGGCAGCAATAGCAGTGGATCTCGTACCCGTCTTGTCGCATGGATTCTAACTTAGCGGTATCGAAGTTCCCCCAGATACGCATGCGTTGGACCTCTAAATTCGTAGTGGCGAGTTGAGCCTCAAGTGTAGCGCGTTCTTGCATCAACTCGTCCGAGGCACCTTGTTTAAGGATACGCTCCAAGGTGTTGGCTTTCGCCAACACTTGCTGCAGGTTCTCGTTCTCGGCATAGCCTTCGGCTTTCTCGTTGATATGTACTACGCCCGCTTCGCGGATATTATTCAGGAACGCTTCATAATCGCCGTGAAACACCAAAAAGGTGTATTTCGTCATTTTCTCAATCATGGCTTACCTCCTTTTCTTCACCTGCGGCCGCTTCGCGTTCGCGTTTACTCTTGACTATCTTCGAGGAGGACTTGGTCAGGTTCTCTTCGTCTTCCATAAATCGTTTAATCTTACGGATGGCATCCTGATAACCCGGTATCTGTACCTTCTCAAAGAGGTTCACTTTCTGCGTGGTTTTCTTACGGGCATATTCAAGCAAGTCCACCTTCCGGCGCACAAACTCCTGACGGATGCCTACTTCCGCGATGGCTTTGAGTTGATTAAAACCATCGGTAAACCACTTAGGACTGGAAAAGATATCAAACTCCTTGGTCGAATATACTACCTCATCCAATACGGGTACCCGTACGCCCGCGATCTTCTTAATCGACATACGTACGTCGTCCACGTGGATGAGACTCGTATCAAACTCGCCCCAAAGGGTAATCATCTGGTCGTAATCTTTAATGCGACGCTCCACCTCCTCGTCCAGTTGCTTGATCTCGTCCTTGGCTCGTTTCACTTCGAGGCGCAGGGCGGTCTCCTTGCTCTGCAGAGTAGGCAGGGAACGTTGCCGCATCTTCAGATCCTTCTCCAGACCTTGCAGCGATGTTTTATTAAATTGATATTGAATGGCCATTTTTAATCTTCAATCTTCAATTCTTCCAATACTTATCTACCAAAGCCTGTTTAATGTTGACCTCTTCCGGCTTGAAGTACGTAGCAAACAGTTGCCAAGCGATGTCGAGCATCTCGGTGGTATTGATGTTTACATCAATCGCCAAAATCTTCTCCGAGTAATCCTTAGCGAAACTCAAGCAGCGGTTATCATAATCGGTCAAGTCGAAACCGTTCTCTAACTTCGTTTTTGCATTGGCGGCATCGGCGTACAGACGAACGGCCGCGTTCATTACTTGCGGATGATCTTCGCGGGTCTTCTTTCCGGCTACCAATTGTTTCAAACGGCTCAGCGAACGGAACGGGTCAACGATGACCTTACCGATATCGCTATCACGACGAAGATAGAGCTGACCCTCGGTGATATAACCGGTGTTATCCGGAATAGCGTGGGTGATATCCCCACCCGACAACGTGGTCACGGCAATAATCGTGATCGAACCGCCTCCCGCTTCCTCGGGGAACTGTACGGCTTTCTCGTAGATCTTGGCTAAGTCGCTATAGAGCGAACCCGGCATAGAGTCCTTAGACGGGATCTGGTCCATACGGTTACTAACGATAGCGAGCGCATCGGCATACAGCGTCATATCCGTTAACAATACCAGCACTTTCTCGTGTTTCTCTACAGCGAAATACTCCGCGGCTGCCAACGCCATATCCGGTACCAGCAGACGCTCTACCGCAGGGTTCTCCGTCGTGTTGACGAAACTGACGATACGGTCCAATACCCCCGCATTCGAGAACACGTTCTTGAAATACAGGTAGTCATCGTTCGTCATACCCATTGCACCCAGGATGATCTTATCCGCTTGTGCGCGGAGGGCTACGTTCGCCATCACGGTGTTATACGGCTGATCCGGGTCGGCAAAGAACGGAATCTTCTGTCCGGATACGAGCGTGTTGTTCAGGTCAATACCCGCGATACCGGTCGCAATCAACTCTGACGGTTGTTTACGGCGCACGGGGTTCACACTCGGACCGCCGATCTCAATCTCTTTTCCTTCAATAGCGGGTCCGCCATCGATAGGATCGCCGTAGGCGTTGAAGAACCTGCCGGCTAACTGGTCGCTGACCTTCAGCGACGGAGCTTTGCCTAAGAACACCACTTCCGCATTCGTCGGAATACCTTCCGTACCTTGGAAGACTTGTAGGGTTACGTCATCTCCCATAATCTTAACGACCTGAGCCAACTTACCGTTCACGGTAGCCAGTTCGTCGTTTCCTACCCCACTCGCCTTCAGCGAACAGGTGGCTTTCGTAATCGCAGTAATCTGCGTAAATATCTTTTGAAATGCTTGTGCCATATTACTTCTGTTTTTCTTTAAGCAACTCAGCGAGTTTGGTTTCATATTGTTTGAATTCCTTCGACTGGAACTCGGTATAGTTCATCTGCTTGAGCAAGTTAATCACTTTCTTGAAGTATTCGCTTACGTCAATGAAATTGTCGAAATCGTAATCCTTGCGGCAGAGCCCCATCACCAGTTGCAGCATATATTGCTGACGCTCCAACGGACAGAGGGCATCGGTCTTATCAAAGGCATCCTGTTGCAAAATGATATAATCAATCACCTCACTCTTCCAGAAAGCCTCGTGGTAATCTACCGGTACACCGTCATCACCTAAGATATTGATCTGCTCTTGAATCTCTTTACCGCGTTGCATATACGTCTTCATCTCGTTCACCATCGGGATCCAGTTGGCGTCAATACGTTTCTCAATGTATTCCTGGAACTCCGGATACTCGAGGTACTTCGAATACGAGTCTAACGGGTTCACTGCCGGATAACGCTTGCGGTCCGCGCGCGCTTGCTCCAACGCGTAGAAACAACGGGCCACTTTCTTCGTTCCTTCCGTCACGGGCTCCTTCAGGTTACCTCCCGCAGGGGATACCGTACCCAGGAACGTGACCGAACCCGTGGCACCATTATTCAGATATACATATCCTGCGCGGGCGTAGAACGCACCGATGATTGCACTCAGGTCCATCGGGAAGGCATCCTGTCCGGGCAACTCCTCCAAACGGTTACTCATCTCGCGCAACGCTTGTGCCCAACGCGACGTCGAGTCCGCCATCAGCATGACCCTTAGACCCATCGAACGGTAGTACTCCGCTATCGTCATCGACGTATAGACGGATGCCTCACGGGAGGCTACGGGCATATTCGAGGTGTTGGCTACGATGATCGTGCGCTCCATCAGCTTGCGGCCCGTGTGCGGGTCATCCAATTCCGGGAACTCCGTAAACGTCTCCACTACCTCATTGGCACGCTCACCGCAGGCGGCGATAATCACGATATCCGCTTCTGCTTGCTTCGAGATAGCGTGTTGCAGTACGGTCTTACCCGTTCCGAACGGACCGGGAATAAACCCTGTACCGCCCTCGCAAAGCGGGTTGGCGGTATCGATGGTGCGCACACCCGTCTCCAGTAACTTGAAGGGCCGTGGTTTCTCTTTATATGCCGTGATAGCTTTCTTCACCGGCCATTTCTGTACCATCGTCACCACGTGGTCTTTGCCCTCTTCGTCGGTCAGTACCGCCATCTCGTCTTCGATCTTATACTGTCCTGCTTTCGCAATGGATTTGACAGTGTACTTACCTTCGAATACGAAGGGCACCATAATCTTGTGAGGTTGGGTGTTCTCGTCCACTTCGCCCAGCCATGCGGCGGCTTCTACTACGTCTCCTACTTTGGCGATGGGTTTAAAGTCCCAGAGTTTCTCCTTATCCAGCGGATAGGAGTACTCGCCGCGTTGGAGGAACACGCCGGTCAACTTGTCCAGGTCGTTTTGCAGTCCGTCGTAGTTACGGCTCAGCAAACCGGGACCGAGGGTTACCTCTAACATGTGACCGGTAAACTCCACCTCGTTACCTACTTTCAGTCCACGGGTGGACTCGAACACCTGTGCATAGGCTACGTGTCCCGTGAACTTAATCACTTCTGCCATCAGTCGCGTTTGGTTGAGACTGATGTAGCAGATCTCGTTTTGTGATACGGGTCCATCTACTTCCACCATTACGAGGTTGGAGATGATTCCCTTAACTTTTCCTTTTGTCATATTTTTTAAACTTTATTTATCTTCAATTAAAAATGAATCCCTTGCTTCATTTCCGCCACGAGCTCGCGGAAGACGCGTTGTCCCGTCTCCATCGTGAGTTTATCCCACCGGTGCAATATCTCGTTCTGCAACCAGTACGATAGCACTTTCTCAATTCCGAAGCTGTCGAACATCGTCCGCTCTTCCAGCCAGGCTTGCCGTATGGCATCAATAGCGCGTTCCCGCTCCAGCAGGTTCTCGATAGCCGCAATACGTAGCACCTCTTCTACGATCGGCGTGGTGCCGGTCAACCCGAAGTCCTTCGCATTGGGGTTACTCAGTATCTGCTGCGCCACGGAGTTTACACCTAATCGCTCACTCTCCTGCTCACTCTCCGTCTTGATCTGCTTGCGCAAATCCAAGCCGTGCTTGCGGCAGATAGCAGCGGTTAATATATTATTCAGGTCGCGATTAAACCCAAACCACGCTCGCAAGAACTCGTTTTTGCAACTCTCCGCCTTCTCCACTATCATCTGTCCTACAGACGCAGTCGGTCCTTCAGCGCAGCGGTCATTCAGGAGGCTTTTCCAAAGCCTCCGGTCATGGTCACTCAGCTGCTCATCGAGCAGTTCGGTCAACGCCTCCGTCGAGAGTAAGTTCCCTTGCTTGAGGTCGGGTAATCCGGCGACTAAAAATTCGTAACTCATTCCTATTTCCTCATTCCTATTTCCTTAGAACAACAGTTTAATCAGTTGCTCGCGTAAAAACCCTTTGAAGTATTCTTCAAACTCTTTATCCCCGAAGGTGAGTTTATATCCGCCGTTGGCGGGAGCGATAGCGAAATCGGTCTTTAGGTCCTTCACTTCGTTGATCTTCACGCCTTTATTCAGTGCCTCTTTGGCATTGGCCGC
>CALCGR010000155.1 GCA_937901025.1 uncultured Bacteroidales bacterium | reverse complement strand
CGTCGCGTAATCGGTAACCCGAATGGAACTCCTACGGGTATCAATAACCTCAATAGCGATGGTATCTTGAACGTTGAAGGTGCTCGCAAGTACTTCTTCAACAACCAAATCATCATCGTGAACGAAGGACGTATCTACAATGGTCAAGGTCTCAGAATCCAATAATTAGTAAATTATTAAAACTATGAAGAAAATGTATAAGAAACCAGTAACAGAAAAAGTGGCTTTGGAGCCACAAGTGCGGATGCAAACAGAACTTGGCGTATCGCTTGGCGGTCACGATAATCTAAACGCCGCTCCCCGCCAAGGTGCCACCGGCCACACGATGTAATCCTATCTGCTTAACTTTTAAAGTTAATCATACTCTCTCATCAAGCGCTCCTCCCGGGGCGCTTGGTGTATATATAGGGATGCTTGGGGTCAAAAATGAAAAAGTTTCATGTATGCTTGGGGTCAAAATCAGCACTTTGGATGTAAAAAATAAGAAAAATACAAAAAAAACGTTCACAAATTTGTGAATATCAAAAAAAAGCATTACCTTTGCAGCAAATTTTGATAAGCCCTATGGATGTTGTTTTTAAACAGACTTATTTAAAAGAACTCTATATAGATGGAAAATGTAGTGACAAGCAACATCGCTATCAGCCACCAATAGTGAAGAAATATATACATGTCATTGACTTAATGAAGGTGTCACAAAATGTATTGCAACTTACAAAATATGGTTCATTACACTACGAACACCTACACGGAAATAAAGAGGGATTGTCTTCTGTTCGCGTAAACGACCAATATCGAATAGAGTTTACAGAGGAAATGCGTGCCGAAGAACTAATTGCAACGATTGTAAATATTACAGAATTATCAAACCACTATAATTAATATTGTTATGATTCAAATTCCCAACACAGATCCAAGTATGATAGCTAATAACTTGCAATCATATATTCCCACTCATCCGGGGGAAATCCTAAAAGAGGAGATCGATTATCGTGGTATCTCTCAACGCCAATTAGCGCAAGCTATAGGTGTTGCATATTCTCAACTAAATGAGATTCTAAATACCAAACGCCCATTGACTACCGACATCGCATTAATGATAAGTAAGGCTTTGGATTTGGATGCTGAACCACTGTTAAAATTGCAGATGGAGTACAATGTGCGCACTACGCGTGAAAACCCTTCTTTTATTCAACGCCTGCGTGCCATTCCTCGTGTCGCTTCTGTGGCACTACTATAACGCTCCCCGCCACGAAGCATAAGCTATATGCTTGGGGTCAAAAATGAAAAAGTTTGCAAAAAATCTCTGCAAAATTTGCGTATGTCAAATTTTTGTTGTAATTTTGCACTCGCTTTTGGAAAAGGGCGCGTTTTGGGGTATTAGCTCATCTGGTAGAGCGTGACGTTCGCAATGTCAAGGTAAGGGGTTCGAGTCCCCTATGCTCCACTCTTATTTCACTGATTTTATGACTCATACACGCTGTCTAATCATTGGCTCCGGCCCTGCTGGATATACTGCCGCTATTTATGCCTCTCGCGCTAACCTGCAACCCATCCTCATCGAGGGCCCGCAGACGGGAGGCCAACTCATGATCACTACCGAAGTAGAGAACTTCCCCGGCTACCCCGACGGAGTGGAACCCTTCCAGATGATGGCCGACCTGCGCCGACAAGCCGAGCGATTCGGAACACAATTCGTGAGCGGGTCTGTCACTTCCGTGACCTTTGGGAGTAGAGGAGTAGAGGAGGAGAGGAGTAGGGTGCATTATGTAACCGTGGAGGGAAAGGACGAGTATGAGGCCGAGACGGTGATCATCGCCACGGGAGCGAGTGCGAAGTTCTTAGGCATCCAATCTGAACAAGATTATAAAGGAAAAGGCGTGAGCGCGTGCGCGACGTGCGACGGGTTCTTCTACCGCAAGAAGACGGTAGCCGTCGTAGGCGGCGGCGACACCGCCTGCGAGGAGGCAAACTACCTGAGTAACCTCTGCGAGAAAGTATATCTGATCGTGCGCAAACCCTTCCTGCGCGCCTCGAAGATTATGCAAGACCGCGTGATGAATAACCCGAAGATCGAGGTGCTGTTCGAACACAACACCCTGCGCCTCACGGGCGAAGATCGCGTAGAGGGTGCCGACCTCATCTATAAGAAAGGTACGAGCGAGGAGGAGATACGGCACATCGCCATCAACGGGTTCTTCCTGGCCATCGGACACAAACCGAATACGGACCTGTTCAAAGACTATATTGAACTCAACGAGGAAGGTTATATCGTGGTCCACGGCGACAGCCAGGCAACGAATGTACCGGGCGTCTTTGCTGCGGGCGACTGCGCCGACCCGCACTATCGGCAAGCGATTGTAGCTGCCGGCAGCGGGTGCAAAGCCGCTATCGAAGCGGACCGGTATCTGCAGGAGTAGGGGAGTAGAGGAGTAGAGGAGTAGGGAAAATAAAAAGGGGAGCAGAACTCCCCTTTTTATAAAAGTGGTACCTCTTGGAGTTGAACCAAGGACACATGGATTTTCAGTCCATTGCTCTACCACCTGAGCTAAGGTACC
>CALCGR010000154.1 GCA_937901025.1 uncultured Bacteroidales bacterium | reverse complement strand
TGACGTGACTAATCTCCATCAAATGGTCATCTACGATATTCGCCAAGTGATAGGTCGGCAGGTCGTCGGCGGACTTATAGAGTACCTTGTCGTCGAGGATCGACGAGTTGATGGTCACGTCCCCGCGGATGAGGTCGTGAACGGTCACGTCCTCGTTGGGTTCCACCTTGAATCGTACCACAAACTGATCCCCGCGCTCCAATCGCTCGTGTACCTCTTCCTCGCTCATTGTGAGGGAGTTCACCATCGTCTCGCGGGTGGAGGCGTCGTATTGGAAGTTCGCTATCTCTTGGCGTTTCTTCTCCAGCTCCTCGGGGGTGTCGAAGGCGATGTACGCGTGTCCGCTGTCGAGCAGTTGTTTCACGTATTGGTTGTATATCCCGCGCCGCTCGCTCTGGCGGTAGGGACCGTGTTCGCCTTTGCCGTCGGGGGCTTCTACGCATATACCTTCGTCAATCTTAATGCCTAACCAGTCGAGGGCTTCGATGATGTATTGTTCGGCACCGGGCACAAAGCGGGTGGAGTCCGTATCTTCGATACGCAGTAACATATCCCCGCCGTGTTGGCGTGCAAACAGGTAGTTATACAGCGCGGTGCGAACGCCGCCGATGTGCAGTGCTCCCGTAGGTGACGGAGCAAACCTTACTCTTACTCTTCTTTCCATAATAAGCCAAATTATCCAATTTGGCTGCAAAATTACAACATTTTTCTCACATATGCAAATAAAAGGTTGATTTTTTGAAAAATATTTGGTGGTTTGAAAAAAAAGTTGTACCTTTGTATCCTCAAACGAATAAGCATTAATCAATTCATCATTATGAGAAAAATTCTATTTTTATCATTGTTGGCTATTGCAGCCGTCACGTTGGTAGGTTGTAAAGACAAGTGCGAACCTCAATTGAAGGGTAGGAACTTAGTCGTTTATGGTAAAATCTTTACGGCAGAGAACAATGCTATCGTTGACGCCTTTGCAGTGGAGAACGGTAAGTTTGTGTACGTGGGAGATATTGCCGGAGCAAAGAAGTATGAAAAACGCGGATTCACTATAGTTGACTATTCTGACAAAGGGCTTGTTATTCCCGGCTGCACCGAAGGTCACGGGCACTTCGTCGGGATTGATGCCATAGCTCGTATGTTACCCGGTTTTAGAGAACCCTACAAGAATCTCATTAGTTCTGTTATCCCACAAAAGATGAAGGATAACCCGGGTCCCTTCATTTCTTTTGGTTGGAACACTCCGGATGTTGAGAAGATTGGTACAAATGACTATGCCACCGAGATAGAGAACGTGTCGAATGGCCATCCTGCGATAATGATGGATAGCGGCGGACACAGTGCTGTGTGCAATAGGACGGCACTCAAGAACGCCGGACTGATTGATGAGGACGGACACAAAATCAAAGATGTTCGCGGAGGAGAGGTTATCACCATACAAGGCTCGGACAATATCGCCAGTGGATTTCTCACTGATGAAGCGGTGATGTACGTTCTTGAGCAAAGCTTTGGTGCTCCATTAGACAACGCCGGATACCTTCAGGCATGCCAATACGCAGTCAAGGAACTCAACAAACGAGGTTTTACATCTTATATGGACGCATACATCAATGCTTTTGACGACGCTCTCACGTACCAATACCTCGCCCAAATGGATAAAACCGGTACACTCACCGCTAATGTAATGGGGTACTATACCATCCGTAGTTATGATTGGGGCTTGCCTAAGGGCGGAACTATGCCACAGCGCGTAATAGATAAACTGGCACGTGTTCAAGAGTTATCGAATCAATATACGAAGGGGCATCTCCAAGCCAATGGTGTTAAGTTGTTTGCCGATGGTGTTGTAGAGACCTATACCGGTTGGATCAGCGAGGAATATACAAAACCCGGATTGCCCGAAGATAAGAAACACGGCAACATCATTTGGGAGCAATCGGAAGTCAACGCTATTGTTGCTCAAGCTAATGCCAAAGGTATGCCGGTGCATGTACACACGTTCGGTGATTTGGCTTGCAACCAGATTATCAACGCTTTCTGTGCTTCGCCTTCGGCATCCTCACTCAAGATTCGTAACTCGTTGGCTCACGTTCGTAATATATCCGATGCAGACATTACTCGTTGTGGTCAAAACAATATCGGTATTGCTTCCAACCTTATATGGCATGCCGGCGACCCCGATTATGCCCGTGAATACCTCTATTCGATTATGCCCGTCAAGGTTTACGAAGAAGGTTATCCGATGAAGAAATTACTGAATGCCGGAATTATGGTTTCGTCTTCCACCGATGCTCCGTGTGGAGAGTCGATTTTAGGTACAGTTCCTAATATCATTGGCGTTACGGTAACAGGACTCGCTCCCGATTGCTTAGACGCTAAGCCATTGGGTCCCAACGACTTACTGACGGTAAGCGAAGCACTGCAATGCTTGACCATCAATGGTGCTGCTTCGCTGGGTTTGGAAAGCGAACGAGGTTCTATCAAAGTGGGCAAGTATGCCGATTTTGTCGTACTGGATCAGGATATATTGACATTAGAGAAGACGGATAAGAAAGCAATCTTCAATACGCATGTTTCTAACACGTGGTTTGAGGGGAAACAGGTGTATCCTCTGTAAGGGCCGGTTGTACCTTTGCATCCCCAAACGAATAAGCATTAATCACCATTTCCCCACCGTCTATGACGGCCTCCGCTTCAGCTTCGGTATCGGCTATCCGTTCTAATATAAAAAAATGCGATTTTGTTAAAAAGTCGCATTTTTATTTGCATATATGGAAAATTTTTATTATCTTCGGACGCCGCCTGCCGCTTGCGGCATTCCCCCGAATGTACGGTCGCGTATTTATTAAAATGAGCAAGTATTTGGGCACAACGGCTATCGCCTCCTAATACTCCTTTTGTTCTATATTTTCGTGAGCGAGCTCCCAAAATATATCTCAAAAGTACTATTAATTGATTGAAAAATCAATTTTGTGCCCAAAATATTTGCTCATTCCAAATTTTTGTTGTATATTTGCACGCTAATTGAGAAAGTGTCATTGGAAAATGAAGAAATCTTCTTATATATTATGGATTTTAGCCCTCGCGCTCGCGCCTGCTGCGCAAGCGCAAAATATAGTTGAGGTGAAGCCCGATAAGAAGGTAGTGCACGTAGATCAATTGGGTCTGAACCCGAGTTCTAATGTGCGTGACGCTTTGGACATCATGCCGGACTTACTGAATAGAAATACGGACGATGTGCTAAACAACTTCTCCCTCCAAGTGGACGGTAAAGATGTGGGCAACAGTGCGGATGTGGTACTGATGCAGACCATCTTAGCCGAAGTCGATGTCATCGAGGTGTCCACTTCCCCTGCGGTGAGTGAGCAGAAGAATGGTCAAGGAGGCGTGATTAATATCAAAACAAAAGCACCCGAAGAAGGTTTCCACGGGGATGTGCTGTTAGATGGAGCCACGTCGTGGGACGTGATGCCCTCGGTGCTGCTATCCTACAAAAAAGACAAGTGGTCGTTGAAGGGCAGCGTGATGATGGAGTATTATAACTCGAAAAAGCAATCGTATTTGGAGCGCCAATCGCCTACGGCATTGCTCGTGTCGAGGGATACCACCCATACACGTTATCGTCAAGAAACAGCTAAGTTCAGTGCTCAATATCAGTCCAAGGCGAATGAAGTGAAGATTTATGTATGGGAGAGTTTGGCTTTTGGTGATCATACAACGAGAGAGTCTTTGAGTCACGAAACTCCCGATTCCGACAGAAAACACTATTACCGCCGTGTGACGGGAACAGATACATTAAACGTTTGGCAACGGGATTTATCCGTAGTGGCGAATGTGGAATATAAGCATACCTTTAGCAATGACGGGACATTTGAAACATCTGCCCGTTATGATTACTCTCCGACGAAAGGGAAGGATGATGTTCTTTATGATTCACGATACTATATCCTTCAGCGTGAGAGTCTAGGAGGCGCACCGAGTAGTTATCTGAGTTCCGTCTATCGCCAACCTCATCAGTTGGATACGGAGGTCAAGACCAAACATACCCTCGGGAACTGGGGCGAGAATCATAACCTTGAGTTAGAGGGCGGTATTAACTATCAGTTAAATGCTTCGGCTACGAAGAGTACGGAAGACTTTAATAAAGAGGGAATGAAGGATTATGAACCGGAAAACCTGAACTATTCGTATATGGGACACTATCTGTCTCCCTTCTTGACGTTTACCTATAACTATCGGACACTGACCCTCAAGTTAGGTGCCCGTTATCAATATCAAAACCAGTCCGTCAACAGCAGTTGGCTTGGAGCAACGGAGAGTAGCGAAACGGCTAATACGTTTGTTTCTCACGATTGGGTAGCGAATGCGAATATCAACTGGGCGGTTGCACCGCACCATAACCTGCGCCTGCTGGGCGGACGTAACCTCGTGCGCCCGTCGGTAGAGCAGCTGACTCCTATCCTCCATTACAACCAGAGGCAAGACATTTATATGCAAGGTAATCCTGCCTTGCAACCGATGCAGCTCTATAATGCCGATTTGGATTATTGTTTCGATTTCCAAAATGAGAAACATAATCTCTTGCTGGATGTGGGATTGAGTTATATTCGTACGGAGAGTCCCATTGACCAAGTGATGCGGGAGGATAGCAAACGCGGTTTGGTATACAATACCTATATCAACGCCTCAGGAGAACCCGCTAATATCCTCAACCTCAACCTTCTGCTTTGCTATAAGGTGGGTGTATATACGCTTATGTTTACGGGTAATACGTTTTATAAACTGCAACAAAAAGGGATGAACCTTAAGGGGCGTCTGTACTACAACCTCGCTATGGCGAACAACTTTAATTTCGCTAAGGGGTGGGCTTTATCCTTTAAGTTGATATACAACTCCGAGGAATGGACGGAAAATGAGATTATAGGGGACTGCCTGTTGGCAAATCTACGATTGGCAAAGAGTTGGGGTAATTGGCTCGTCCATGCGGAGATAAATGATATATTTGACTATACTTCCGCCGATTACAGTAAGAGCGGTGGAGAAACGATCAAACGCATATACGATCCTCATCGGCAATGCGTGGCTGTCGGGTTTGCGTATAAATTTTAAAAACACAATATTATGGCAAAAACAATTAAAACAAAGAAAGAAGTTCAATTCTCGTTGGTTTACCGCGACATGTGGCAATCCAGCGGTAAGTATGTCCCGCGTAAGGACCAGTTAGCAAAGATTGCACCCGTGATTATCGATATGGGGTGTTTTGACCGCGTAGAGACCAATGGCGGTGCGATGGAGCAAGTGAACTTACTGTACGGCGAGAACCCGAACCAGGCGGTGCGTACGTTTACCAAGCCCTTCAACGAGGCGGGTATCAAGACCCACATGCTGGACCGCGGTTTGAACGCGCTGCGTATGAACCCCGTACCGGCGGATGTGCGCGAGCTGATGTACAAGGTGAAGCATGCGCAAGGAACGGATATCACCCGTATCTTCTGCGGACTGAATGACCCGAGGAACATCATCCCCTCGATTAAGTGGGCTAAGAAAGCGGGTATGACGGCGCAAGCCACGATGTGTATCACCTATTCGGCGGTACATACGGCAGCGTATTATATCGACCTGGCGGAGCAACTGATTGCCGGTGGGGCACAAGAGATATGCTTAAAGGATATGGCGGGTATCGGTCGTCCGGAGATGTTAGGTACGATCGTGAAAGCGGTGAAGGAGAAACACCCGGAGATCATCATCCAATACCATGGTCATACGGGTCCGGGTTTCTCGGTAGCCTCGATGCTCGAGGTAGCGAAAGCCGGAGGCGACGTGTTGGACGTAGCCATGGAGCCGCTGAGTTGGGGTAAGGTACACCCGGATGTAATCACGATACAAGCGATGCTGCGGGATGCAGGGTTCCTGGTGAAGGACATCAATATGAACGCCTATATGGAGGCTCGCGCCCTGACGCAGTCGTTTATGGATGACTTCTTAGGGTATTGGATTGACCCGAAGAACAGTCTGATGAGTTCGCTGCTGGTAGGCTGCGGCCTGCCGGGCGGTATGATGGGTAGTCTGATGGCGGATTTGAAGGGTATGCACGCGGCTATCAACGCCAACCTGCGCAAGAAAGGTGCGCACGAGTTGAGCGAGGACGAGTTGCTGGTAGAACTCTTCAATGAGGTACAGCGGATATGGCCGATGTTGGGTACCCCGTGTCTGGTGACGCCGTTCTCGCAGTACGTGAAGAACGCGGCGCTGATGAACCTATATTCGAAGTCGATGGACGAGAAGCCGTTCAGCAGGATGGATCCGGCGATGTGGGGCATGATCCTGGGTAAGTCGGGTAAGTTACCCGGTAAGTTAGCTCCGGAGATCATCGAGCTGGCGAAGGAGAAGGGCATGGAGTTCTACAAGGGCGATCCGCAGAAACTCTACCCGAACGAGTTGCCGCGCTTCAAGAAAGAGATGACGGAACTCGGTTGGGACTTTGGACCGGACGACGAAGAGTTGTTCGAGTTCGCGATGCACGAGAAACAATATAGAGAGTATAAGTCGGGTCAAGCGAAGGAGCAGTTCAATAAGGACCTGCTGGAGCGCATGGAGAAAGCCGCTAAGGGCGGACAACAAGTGACGTTCATCTCCGCGGCAGACAAACGCGCTATCCTGCACCCGAATGCAGAGGCGGTAGAAGCTCCGCAAAACGGTCGGGTGTTCTGGGAGTTGGACTTCAACGAGGACAGTAAGGCTCCCGCCGTAGGTGCGACATTTAAGGAAGGAGCCGTGATGGCCTACCTGCAGACGACCCACGGCATTGAGGCCGTGAACGCTCCGATGGATTGTAAGATCGCGGGTATCGAAGCTGAGCAAGGGAAGATGATTGCTAAGGGTCAACCCATCGCGTGGGTTGAGAAAGCCGTTATTCCAACTAAACCCGTTAAACCTGCTAAACAAGTTAAGAAAAAATGAGTTTTATAGAATTAATCAGTAAGTTATTCGGTAATAAGTCCCAGCGCGATATGCGCGAGGTGAAGCCGTATGTAGACAAGATCAAAGCGGCGTATGCCGAGATAGACAACCTCAGTAACGACGAGTTGCGTAAGCGTTCGGCGGACCTGATGGCGCTTATTCAGGAGCGCGTGTCGGGTCAGAAGAACCGGATTAAGGAACTCAAGACCGGTATCGAGGAGCTGGAGATCGACAAACGCGAAAAAGTGTATAGTGAGATAGACAAGCTGGAGAAGGAGATCAAGGAGCTCTATAAGCAGACCCTTTTAGAGGTCCTGCCCCAAGCGTTTGCTATCGTTAAGTCGACGGCCAGGCGTTTTGCCGAGAACGAGACGATAGAGGTCACCGCGACGGAGATGGATAGGGACCTGGCTGCGGACAGTCGGTTCGACTTCGTAGAGATAGCGGGAGACAAGGCAATCTACCGTAACCACTGGACGGCGGGAGGCAATGAGATCACCTGGGATATGGTGCATTACGACGTGCAGTTGATTGGCGGCGTGGTGTTACACGAAGGAAAGATTGCCGAGATGGCTACCGGTGAAGGTAAGACGCTCGTCGCTACGTGCCCCGTATTCCTCCGCGCTCTCGCTGGACGCGGTGTGCACATCGTCACCGTCAACGACTATCTGGCCAAGCGCGACAGCGAGTGGATGGGCAAGGTGCACCGCTTCCTCGGCCAGAACGGGAACAGCGACGCGGCGCTGGCGTTCGACGAGGCGCTCACGGCGGACGACAAGGGCAAGGTCGCCCGCACGAAGGCAAACCGCACCGAGCAGGAGAAGAAATTCGGCATCCAGATCGACTCTCTGTCCGACATCGTGGCCTTCGGCGTGCTGGTGGCGCGCGCCCTGCTGCAGCGCGGCAACCTTCCGCTCTCCGACTACCAGGGGCGCCCCAACCGCTACAACGGCGTGCCCAACTCCGCCGGCAGTTCCGACATGATGTTCAGCCAAGTGCCGCCCACCAACCAGTGGGGCACCGAGTTCGTGGTACCGGCATCGAACCACCAAGCCTATCCCGACCGAGTGCGCATCACCGCCGACAGCAATGGTGCCCAAATCTATATCAACAATACGCTAGCCACCACCCTCAGCGCATACCAGACCTACGAATACACCCTTGCAAGTCCCAGCACTGACTGCTACATTGTTGCCTCCCAGCCCGTGCTGGTCAACCTCTACTACCCTAGCAGCGTCAATACATACAAGGGCGACCCCGCCCAACTTCCCATTCCACCCATCGACCAAGTTATCCACCACGGCGTCACCTTTGCCCAAAATGTCAACAACCATGTCAGCGGCGGAAACGGCCCCTACATCAACCAACACT
>CALCGR010000153.1 GCA_937901025.1 uncultured Bacteroidales bacterium | reverse complement strand
CGCGGCCAATGGTTTGCTCTACCCCATCGATATAGAGGTGCCAATCGTGAGGATAATAGATTTCTGAGAACACGCACACCTTATCTTCTTGTGCGGTTGCATCATACTCCAGTCGATTGGGTGCATAACTTGTCATCTCAATGGATGCCGGAGCGGAAGAGGAAACGTTTAATATGTTCTCAAACTTTTTGTCTGCTACTGCTACTGTCCTAAGGTCTAAGATATTGAGCGCATCACTCTCTTGATTGGGTGTATCTACGAACTCCACTTTATCCACAAACCATGCATTACCGAAGGCATCGGGATTGAGCTGAACACCATTTCGTGTAATAATATACTTAGTATTGAGCATGTTTAGAACCTGCCAATTATTGCGGGAGATATGCTCGTCAATAAGATCTTGATAGCGACGCAGTTTGGCTGCTGAATAACCGCCAATAGATTTCAAGCGATAGGAGGTTCGCGAATCGTTAAAAGTGTTTGCTGCTACATTAAGGACACGGTAATCCAGACTCTTGTCTTTGAGAATCTGCTCCTCCCAAGGTTGGATAGCGAAATAGCGTGCATCTTCTTTCTTGCTCACGAAATTATCCGAATCAAAAAAACGACGATTCACCGGAACCATGTCGGCGAGGATGAGGATGCCGAGGAGGGCATAAAGAACGCCCTTCGGGCTGAAAGACCGCTTCGCTGAAAGATCGCTTTCGCTGTAGGACCGCTGCGCTGAAAGATATTGATATCCCAATAGAGCCGCTGCCGCTAAGGCTATGAAGATAAACGAGCGCCAAGCATCCGCTTTTAACATAGCGGCACGTTGGTCAATAATCATTTGGTAGATATCATTTCCTACTTGTCCCTTCCACTGAGCATCGTAACTCGAAACGCAAGAGCATATACTGCCGCCAAAGAGGGCGAAGATGAGGCAGATACCGGCGGTTATGCCGGCGGCGATGCAGATAGACCGCTTTGCTGAAAGACCGCCTTCGGCTGCAAGACCGCTATCGCTGTCAGACCGCTGCGCTGTTAGACGTTGCAAGGCAAGGAAACCTAACAAGGGCATGGTTATCTCGGCCACGACAAGGATACTCTCCACCGCACGGAACTTATTGTACATGGGGAAGTAGTTGAAGAAGAGTTCTGTCAGTGGCATAAAATGCCGTCCCCAAGCGAGAGTGACCGAGAAGAGGGTCGCAATGAGCAACGCCCATTTATAAGGTCCCTCTACTATAATCAGTCCTAAGACAAAGAGGAAAACAATGATGGCTCCCATATAGACAGGTCCGCTCGTAAAAGGTTTTTCTCCCCAATAGGTGGGAGCGGATTGACAAAACTGTTTGGCACTACCTTTCGGAACGCGCGCTTTGACGAGCTCGTCATAAAGAACGGATTTAGTGCCCACATTATACCCACTGGCTCCACCCATATAGTTTGGGATGAGGAAGGTCATTGTTTCATTGATACCATACGACCAGGCAGTAGCATAATCCAAATCAAGTCCTGCGGTTTTATTGGTGGCATCCGTCTCTTTTACCAGTTCCGAGTGTCCACCTCGCATAGTCTCTTTGAGATAACCTTGGTTCATTTGCCACCAACTGAGTTTGGTGCCAAAAATCAATAATCCGCAGATGATGAGAATACCCACACCGATTCCGAGGTCTTTCCAACGCTTTTCGGAAATATGAATATATAGTTCTGCTATGGCCATTAC
>CALCGR010000152.1 GCA_937901025.1 uncultured Bacteroidales bacterium | reverse complement strand
ATAACCTCCCTGGGCGTAGGCTTAATTATGGATTACTCCATAATCGGCTGCAAAGTTACAAAAAATTTTTGAACTGTGCAAATTTATTTTGTTTTTTTTTGAAAAGCGATAGAAAAAATAGACTAGACTATCTAGGAGACCTAGGGACGGCTGACGCCCGACTAGGGACGCGACGCTAAAAACACAAACAAAATACCCCCATTTTACCCCACAATGTTAATAAGTGATATAAGTGATTAGTGATTAGTGAGTTAGTGATTATTAAAGCGTGTTGATAAGTTGTTAGTAAAACAAAATAAAAATTTTTTGTGGGGAAAAGTGGTGTATATCAAATATTTTTTGTATCTTTGCAGCGTGAATTGATTTTTATTATGAACACATTTTTAGGAAACATTGAAGTAAGATTTGATGAGAAGGGGCGGATATTCATTCCCTCCGGGTACCGGAAAATCCTGTCCGAGATGGAGTCGAAGCACATCATCATGCGGCGGGACACGGACAACGAGTGTCTCATCTTTTACCCCGAACCTACGTGGAACGCCAAGGTAGAAGCCCTGCGCGACGCCCTGGACGAATGGAACCCCGAAGACCAGTTGCTGCTGATGCAGTTTATGGCCGAGGCGGAGATGCTGGACATCGATAACCAGGGGCGCGTGCTGATATCGAAGAAGACGTTGCCCGTAGAGGATAAGACGTACGTGTTCGTCGGGATGCTCGACCGCTTTGCGCTGTGGAGTCCGAAGACGTTCGCCGAGAAGAAACTGGAACCCGTAGAATTGGCCAAGAAACTAAGAGCTAAGATGGCGAGAAAGGAATGAGGAAAAAGGATTGAGGAATAGAGGATTATGAACGAAGTATATCACATACCGGCGATGTTGAGGGAGACGATCGAGGGACTGAACATCAGGCCCGGGGGAGTGTATGTGGATGTCACCTTCGGGGGCGGAGGACACTCTAAGGCAATCCTCGATGGATTGCTGAGGAATGAGGAAAAAGGATTGAGGAAAGGGAAGTTGTATTCTTTTGACCAGGATATTGAGGCATACGAGAATGCAAAGGTGAACCGGCCGGAGATGGTGAACAATGAACATTGGCAGTTTGTGCACGGGAACTTCCGATACCTCAAGAACTTTATGGATTATTACGGGGTAAACCAAATCGACGGATTACTAGCGGATTTAGGGGTGAGTTTTCACCACTTCGATGCCGCGGAACGCGGATTCAGTTTCCGCTTCGAGGGACCGCTGGACATGCGCATGAACCGCGAAGGCGGTCGCACCGCCGCCGATATCGTCAATACCTACGACGAAGAACAGTTGGCAAGGGTGCTGTACTATTACGGGGAACTCAAGAATAGTAGGGCGATAGCGAGGAGGATCATTGGGGGTAGAGGAGTAGAGGGTAGAGGAGTAGGGATACAACGGGTAGAGGAATTAGTGGAGGCAGTGATAGGAAAACGGGCGGAGGAGGCCAATCCGATAGAGAAAAAGACGCTGACCTTAGTATTTCAGGCATTGCGCATCGAGGTGAATGACGAGTTAGGGGCACTGAAGCAGATGCTTTGTGCGGCGCGGGACCTACTCAAACCCGGCGGACGGATCGTGATACTGACCTACCACTCGCTGGAGGACCGGATCGTAAAGAACTTCCTGAGGTCGGGGAACCTGGAGGGAGAGATAGAGAAGGATTTTTACGGGAATATACTCACGCCGTTTAAGGTGATTGAGAAAGGACGCGTAGCAGATGCCGAGGAAGTGGAACGCAATCCCCGCAGCCGCTCGGCAAAACTCCGCGTAGCGGAGAAATTGGGAGTAGAGGAGTAGGGGAGTAGAGGAGTAGGGTGATTTGATGAATGACTAATGAAGATTGAGGATTATGGATGTACAGAAGATACAAACATTATTGAATGGCGAGTTACTGCGCAAG
>CALCGR010000151.1 GCA_937901025.1 uncultured Bacteroidales bacterium | reverse complement strand
CTTGTACACTGCCTTCCGCCAACATGGCAAAACCCGTTTGACGGCAAGCCATCACGTCTTGGTGATCCCCAAAGATACAAAGTACATGACTGGCTAACGTACGCGCCGATACATGGAAGACCGTAGGAATCAATTCACCCGCAATCTTGTACATATTCGGAATCATCAGCAGCAAACCCTGACTGGCTGTAAACGTGGTGGTCAACGCACCCGCAGCCAATGAACCGTGAACCGCACCGGCAGCTCCGCCTTCGGACTGCATCTCTTGAACTAACACTTGTTCTCCAAACATGTTCTGGCGACCGGCAGCAGCCCATTCGTCCACATTCTCCGCCATCGGAGAGGAAGGTGTGATAGGATAGATAGCGGCCACCTCCGTAAACATATACGCGATATGCGCAGCCGCCGTGTTACCATCACACGTTAAAAATTTTTTCTCTTTCATTGTTGTATAGAATTAAAAACGATAATATACTATTAATAAAGGAAACCTAAGAGCCAAAGCGGAATGAAATTACTACGCCCGGTCTCCAAGTCACCCACCGCACAAGGACGAATACTATCCCGCTCCGTGACATGCTCCTTGACATCGAAGTAATATTTCCCGTCCACCACAAACATCGCATTGCGCTCGGTGGCATTCACCTTATGATCCGAGTGCAGCGCCTGATAGAAATACGTCTCATATTCCTCCATGGGCGACATGTTTCTTTCCAAAGCCATATGGGCAATGTTCGTATTTTGCATATACACCTTTGTGGGTTTCATCGGGTATTGCTTACCATCCATATAGAGAAGGTTGAGCAAACGAGCGTCCTTAAGGCACTTGATATAGTTCATCGTCGTGGCACGAGACATCGATATGTCCTCCGATATATTACTGATATTCAATGCGCATGGCGATTCGCGCAACATGATATGCAGCAACTTCCGAAGCTTCGGCAGACAGGATACATCAATCTGCTTGATAATCAAGATATCCACCTCCAGCATCATATTCATCATCTTGAGTAGCTCCGTTTGATAATCCTTATTCTCCCGATAGGAGGGGAAATAGCCGCTCTTCAAATAGTTCTTAAAATAGAATAAGGGGTGCACCAATTCGCAGATCTCACGCGATATAGACCCGTGCGAGCGCACAATCTCCTCCAACGTATACGGTTGCAGGTGCAGGCCCGTCTGTAAGTTCAGATACTCACGGAACGAGAACCCGCGGAGGTTATACATCTTCACAATCCCGTTCAAGTCCCTGTTATCTTCCACCAACCGCATCACGGGAGAAGCGGAGAAAACAATATGCAGATCATGGAACCGATCGTGACACCTACGCAACTCCTTCGACCAGTTCGGGTATTTGAACGTCTGATCCAAGAACAGGTACTTACCACCCGACTTAACAAACGTAGAGGCAAACTCAACCAACGAGTGCTCCGTAAAATAAAAATTATTCAGGTTCACATACAGACACGGACGACCGGACGCCTTCTTCTTACGAACGCCGGCTGCGATCTCGTCATTCACCTGAGCTTCCACTTCGCGAGCACGTACCAACAAAAAATCCGTTTTACCTACTCCGCGACCTCCTTTGATGGCAATAAGACGATCCTCCCAATCTATTTCATCCATGAGTAATCGACGAATAGGCATCTCTGCGTGCGCCACCAAATAATCGTGCATTTGATAAAAAGTCTCTAACATAACGCGTAAAAATTGAATTTGGGTGCAAAGATACAACTTTTTTTTCATATATGCAAGCGCGCGCGCTATTTTCCTTAAAAAAAGTGTGATTACAAGCCAAAAAAAAGAAAGGAACTGCTCTGCAGTCCCTTTCCTTGTTCGCCAACGACAATTTATTTAGAAATTGCGCCGCTCGGGCAGACGTCTGCGCATGTACCGCATTCGGTGCATACATCAGGGTCAATGGAATAATGATCGCCTTCGGAAATTGCTCCCATCGGGCACTCATCCTTACAAGTGCCACAAGCGATACAATCATCAGAAATAACGTAAGCCATAATACAAATTTTTAATTATACTTAAGTGTTGATTTATAAAATCGAGTGCAAAGATACTGCTTTTTTTTGATATATGCAAATATATTTTGAAAAAAGTGCAAAATATCTTATTTCTTTTTATGCGCCAGCGCGGCCATCAACTGCGCATTGGGTCCCGTCAACGGCGTGGAAGCCAGCCCTTTTTGCTTTGCAAACGTGGTCCAATCTTTCGCCCCGTGCTCCGCCTTCAGCGGCAATCCTAATTGCAAGAAATGACAATAGGCGATACCCAATGCATCGGTAGCATCCAGTTTTTTGGGCATTTTCTCATCGGGAATCTTAAGGAACCGCTGCAACATATCCGCCACCTGCGACTTATCCGAATGGCCATTGCCCGTAATCGCCATTTTGACCTTCATCGGGGAGTACTCATTGATGGGCAAATCCCGACTCAATGCCGCCGCTATCGCCACCCCTTGGGCGTGCACAATCTTAATCATCGTTTGAGGGTTCTTATCCACAAACTGCGTCTCAATAGCAAGTTCCGTAGGATGCTGAGTATCAATCAGTTGCTGAAGAAAGAAAAACTCTTTTTGGAGCCTCGCGTACTGTCCGTCCAACTTATGCACATCCTCCACGCCGAAGTCCACAAGTTGCACTTTTTGACCTTCGGTATCCAGGATCGCCCAACCCATAAAAAGGGTACCCGGGTCGATGCCTAAGATGCGATGATGAGGAACCAGTTTATCTATCATTTTTCGGGTACGATATACACGTCTTCGTCTTGGGTATGCATATAATAGTTTTCACGCGCATACTTTTCCAAGCTATCAGGGTTCTGCAAGATCATCAATTCGCGTTGTGCCTCCTTCGTTCCTTGCCTATATTGTTCCAAACGGCGTTCCAGTTGGTGAATCTGGTGCGAACGGCGAATCCGTTGGATAAGACTGCGGTCCCCGATGAAGACAAACACCACGAGGAACACAAAAAGAGTGATAGAATACTTGTTCAACAAGTATTTTTTACTCCAATCGCGTATTTTTGACCCATTTATTTGCATTTCGGGTGCAAAATTACAAAAAAGTTTGCAAATATGCAAAAAAAATCGTAACTTTGCGCTCCGAATGATGAAAAAATCGCTTTTTATACTCATCTCCCTACTATGGATCGTAGGGTTGCAGGCAGCGGAAGTACTCTCGATTGCGAACGTGGACACCTGGCGTGCCTCTGCGTTAGAGCCCTATGTAGGTCAAGAGGTGATGTTCCCTGTACCCGTTTATGTGAATAGCGTCAGCGGCGGACTCTCCGTTTCGGTTCGGCGTATGATGAGCGGTACCGAGACTTGCCTGCCCAATTCCTCCGAATGGAAGGGATATCAAGAGCGTAACAAAGCCGGTCTCTTCTATTTGAACGGAGCCGGTAGCAACCATCGGTTAGGGGAAGTGATTGAGAACCTCGTCGTTCGAGTGAATAGTACCTCCAGTGTGCAGTATGTCAGCGGCAATTGGGTGGCCAACTCGCGGGAGCAATTAGCGAAGGGTCCCGATTGGAGCGAACTGGATAAACGGGGGGAGCACAGCTTAGTGGTATGCGCCATGAACCTGGAATATTACCTTGTGAGCGATTTCGGAAAAGGATATGGTCCTAAGAGCCAAGCAGAACATGACCGGCAACGACAAAAGACGAGCAAAGCCTTGGCGGCGGTTCATGCGGACATCTATGGGTTAGTAGAAGTGCAAAAAGGAATGGCTGCCTTAAACGAGATTGCCAAAGACTTGACCGATAACACCGGCAAGAAATATGATATCCTTTCCGGCACCGTCTCGGACGAAGGTTCCTATACGCAATCGGCCTTCGTCTATTGCTCAGAGACGGTACAACCCTATTCCCCTATAATGATCGCCGGCGGAGGACCCGCAGACCGCCGTTATATGATTCTATTTAAAGAGATTAGCACCAACGAAACCTTTATCTATTCCATCAATCACTTTAAGGCTAAGTCCGGCTCGGGTTCGGGAGCGGATGCCGACAAAGGCGATGGGCAAGGGGCTTATAATGGCACCCGCACCACGGAAGCGCAAAACGTGGTTAGCACAGGCGCTCGTATGAGTCAAATGTATAGCGAACCTGATATCTTAGTCATGGGAGACCTTAATGCTTACTCCATGGAAGACCCTATTCGTAAATTCACCGATAATGGCTATACAAACCTCCATAAGTATTTCCATCAAAACGCCAGTTACTCCTATTATAGTTCTTATAGCGATGAAGCCGGAATTTTAGACCACGCTTTAGTAAATTCTGCCCTCCTACCCCAAGTAACGGGTATGCTCGCTTACCACATCAATTCCGATGAGAACGACAGGTACACCTACGACAAGAGTTCGGATGTAACGATGTTCCGCTCCTCTGACCACGACCCCATCCTGGTGGGACTGAGACTGAGTAGCGATCCTTCCCTTACCGAGGTACACCTGAATAATGATGGCGTATATTTCGACGGCAAGGACGTGATTGTCTATAATGCGCGGCAAAACACGAATCAGCCCAGTTACTATAGCATTTTCACCCTCGGCGGACAACTCATCGAACAGGGTTCTATCCCGTCGGATATGTATACGATTAAGCACCCCACTCCTCCCGGACTATATATCGTTCAGGTGGCAGCCAACAATAAGGTTCATAAGTTTAAGATTATCGTTCAATGATGGATTTGTTTTCTACGATAGAAGCCCCCGAACGCGACGAGATACTCGCCTTGCGTAAGGAGTTAGAGGAGCAGAACTATAAGTACTATGTGCTCAATGCCCCCACGATGTCCGACCGGGAGTTTGACGAGAAGATGCGTCGCTTGCAGGACCTGGAGAAACTCTATCCGGATATGGACGACCCTAAGAGTCCGACCAAGCATGTGGGCAGTGACCTGACCAAGAAATCGGGTTTTGCCACCATCGTGCATCGTTACCCTATGCTCTCTTTAGCCAACACCTATAGTCGCGAGGAGGTCGTAGACTGGCTGAGCAAACTGCCGTCCGATGTAGAGGTCTGCTGCGAACTCAAATACGACGGCCTCAGTATCTCCCTCTGGTACGAGAACGGTATACTCACCCACGCCGTCACGCGGGGCGACGGTACCCAAGGGGATGACGTCATCGATAACATCAAGACCATCCCGAATATCCCGTGGACCTTAGCCAATAAGGCGTCCATCGAATTACGGGGCGAGGTACTGCTCCCGTGGGCGAACTTCGAAAAACTCAATCAGGAACGGCAAGCGCAAGAGGAACCGCTCTTCGCCAACCCGCGCAATGCGGCCAGCGGAACCCTCAAACTGCAAGACCCACGCGAAGTGGCGCGACGCGGTCTGACCTCCTACCTATATTATATGCTAGGGGACAACCTCCCTTCGAGCAATCACTACGACCGCTTGCAGACCGCCAAACAATGGGGCTTCCCCATCAGCGATGCCATCCGTGTTTGCCATGGGATTGACGAGGTGATGGAGTATATCAACTACTGGGATACGGAGCGTAAGAACCTGCCCGTAGCCACCGATGGCGTCGTACTCAAAGTCAATAATATCGCCCAACAAGAGGAATTAGGCTATACCGCCAAGACCCCGCGTTGGGCTATCGCCTATAAGTTCGCTGCCGAACGACAACAGACCACCCTACGTAAGATCACCTACCAAGTTGGTCGAACGGGAGTCGTCACGCCGGTAGCGAACCTCGACCCTATCCCGCTGAGCGGAACCATCGTTCAGCGCGCCACCTTACATAACGAGGATTTCATTCGTCAACTCGGCATCGAGGAAGGCGACGAGGTATGGGTAGAGAAAGGCGGCGAGATCATCCCTAAGATCGTCGGCAAAGTCCATCCTACAGGCGAAGCCGGTCATACAGGCGAAGCCGGTCGTTTTAACTTTATCAAGACATGTCCCGAATGCGGTACGCCGCTGGTGAGGGTCGAAGGGGAAGCCGCGTGGCGTTGTCCGAATGATATGACGTGTCCGCCGCAGCTAAAAGGCAAGATAGAACACTTCGTCAGCCGTAAGGCGATGAACATAGATGGACTCGGTGAGGAAACGATTGACCTACTCTTTGCGCAAGGGCTCATCCACTCCATCGCGGATATCTATTCGCTCAAGCACGCGGATATAGCCAGACAAGAACGTCTGGGCGATAAGTCGGCGGAGAATATCTTAGCGGGCATCGAGGCTTCCAAACAAGTGCCTTGGCCTCGCGTACTCTTTGCCCTCGGTATCCGAATGGTAGGCGAGACCACCGCCAAGAAGATTGCCCACGTCTTCCCGTCCATTGATAAGCTGCAATGGGCTACGAAAGAGCAACTCACGGCCATCGAGGATGTCGGAGACCAGATTGCCGATAACATCATCGCTTATTTCAACGATATACGGAACCTGGAGATTGTACATCGTCTCCAAGAGGCAGGTGTCACGTTTACCGGTGATTCCGGCAATGTCGGCAATGCCGGCACGCAACTCGCCGGCAAGTCCATTGTGATCTCCGGTACATTCGCTCACCATTCGCGGGACGAATATAAGGACCTTATCGAGGCGCACGGAGGCAAGAACAGCGGTTCGGTCAGCAGCAAGACCTCGTTTATTCTCGCGGGAGAGAACATGGGACCGGAAAAGCGAAAGAAAGCAGAACAATTAGGTGTAGCACTCGTCACCGAAGACGAGTTCTTAACAATGATAGACGAATATGTTGGATAAATTAAAAGATTGGTTATTACAGCGGGCGATACGTAAACAAAACCCGCGGCAAGCAAGGCTGAGGAACTATAAGGACATTCGCAATGTGCTCCTTCTGTATAAGGCGGACCCTACCGGGCTTAATGCGGATATCTTGCGCATCAAGGAAACCCTGACGAAGGAGGGCAAGGAGGTTACGCTCTTTACCCTGGACTTAGACAAAGAGGTCAACCTGTTCGATTGTCCCGATAAGACGAAGGTGTTGGATTTGCAACAAGTGAATTATGACCTGCTCATCGACCTCACCTTGGAACCTTGTCGACCTTTACATTATGCGGCCCTCTATGCGCGGGCGGATTGTAAGGCGGGATTGGAACTCACCCACGGCATCTTGGATTTTATGATTGCCGTCACCAAACAGGTGAATGCCTCCTTCCTTTATGAACAAATCATTCGTTATTTAAAAATTATCAACTCATGATACAGGGTCTCGGAACAGCACTGATTACTCCTTTTCTCCCCGATGGTTCGGTGGATTATAAAGGATTGGACACCTTAGTACAAAAACAAATCGACGGCAAAGTAGATTTCCTTGTGGTCTTAGGTACGACCGCGGAGGCGGCTACGATGACCGAGGAGGAAAAAACCGCCGTTTGGGACTTTGTAGTGAACAAAGTGAAGGGACGTCTTCCTCTCGTCCTCGGTCTGGGAGGTAATAACACGGCACAAGTAATAGAATCTCTAAACTCTAAACTCTCAACTCTAAACTATTGCAAGGCCATTTTGACTGTCACTCCTTACTACAATAAACCCTCTCAAGAAGGACTCTATCAACACTTCGTAGCCATTGCCAAGGTCAGTCCCGTACCTATTATCTTATATAACGTGCCCGGGCGCACGGGCGTGAACCTGCTCCCCGAGACGGTGATGCGTATCTACGAATCCGTACCCGATAAGATCATGGGAGTCAAGGAAGCCTCCGGCAACCTCGACCAAATAAAACACCTGATTAACTTGCGGAACCACCCTACTCCTCTACTCCCCTACCCCTCTACTCCCCTTAAAATATATATCGGCGATGACGCCCTCGCCGCGGAGGGTATGGCGGCAGGAGCGCACGGACTGATATCCGTAGCGTCGAATGCCTATCCCGAGGCGTTTGGTCAAATCGTTAGACACGCGGACAAAGCCTTGCAAGCGCATTATAACGAGTTCATCAAATACCTCTTTATAGAGGGTAACCCGAGCGGGATCAAGACCGTCCTCTGTCAGATGGGGCTTATCCATAACGTTTTGCGTTTGCCGCTCGTTCCTAATTCTGAATCGATTCAACAACTTATTCAACAATGTATACATTCCTTATAGCTCTTGTTCTTCTTGTTGCCGGCTTCTTTTTGTATGGAAGGTTGGTAGAAAAAATCTTTGGAATCAATCCTGTTGCCAAGACGCCTGCCGTGGCGCATCCTGACGGAGTGGATTATGTACCGATGGCAGGTTGGCGTATTTTCCTTGTTCAGTTCTTGAACATTGCGGGTTTAGGTCCTATCTTTGGTGCCATCATGGGTATTTTCTTTGGTCCGGCAGCTTTCCTATGGATTGTGTTTGGAACCATCTTTGGTGGTGGCGTTCACGATTATATGGCAGGAATGTTATCCGTTCGCAAGAATGGTGCTTCTATGCCGGAGATTGTCAAGGATGAGATTGGCCCGGGGTTAGGTTTTGTGGTGCGTATTTTCATTCTCGTCCTGCTGGTACTGCTTACGACTACGTTCATGACCGGACCTGCCACCCTATTACAAGGCATGTGCCCACTACCTTCGTGGTATATCTGGTTAGGTATCATCTTCTTGTATTATACCTTAGCCACCTTACTGCCCGTGGATAAACTGATTGGACGTTTCTATCCTATTTTTGGTGCAGTGCTGCTCTTTATGGGTATTGGTATTATGGTCATCATGCTTGGTTGGCATAGTATGGAGATGCCGGAAATCACCGACGGCTTATACAACCGTCAAACCAACGATATGCCAATCTTCCCCATGATGTTCGTCAGTATTGCTTGTGGTGCTATCAGTGGTTTCCATAGCACGCAGTCGCCGCTAATGGCACGTTGTTTGACCAACGAGCGCCAAGGGCGTTGGATCTTCTATGGAGCGATGGTGGCGGAAGGTATTTTAGCTCTTATCTGGGCGGCTGCCGCAGGCACATTCTTTGCCGACCCTATCCACGGAGTGTATGGTATTGACGGTCTGCAAGCGTTTGCAGCGCAGCACCCGGGAGAGAACATTGCCGCATTGGTAGTGGATAAGATCAGTAAGACTTGGCTTGGCAAAGTGGGAGGATTCTTAGCCGTCTTAGGTGTCGTGGTTGCTCCTATCACTTCGGGTGATACCGCCTTACGCAGTGCGCGATTGACGGTAGCGGACTTCCTGCACCTTAACCAAAAACCCATTCGCAATCGACTTCTCATTGCGCTGCCGTTGTTCGCTGCTGTATTTGGAATGGCGTTTGTTAACTTCGATATTGTTTGGCGCTATTTCTCTTGGACCAACCAAACGATCTCCGTCTTCATCCTTTGGGCTGCTACGCTGTACCTCTATTCTCATAAGAAAGAGCATGGGTATATGTTAACGCTTATCCCCGCCCTGTTTATGACGATGGTGAGTGTCAGTTATATTTTTATCGCACCGGAAGGGTTTGATTTAGACCCCGAAGACCGATGGATAGGTTATGTGGTAGCAGGTCTTATCTGCCAAGGTTTACTTTTGGCCTTCGTTAGTTGGACAAAGTACCATCAGTTGCGCCACCTTGAATATCTGAAACAACTGCTTAGAAAATGGAAACGGTTCCTTCATGGATGAGGATATACGATATATTCACTGTCTGAATCGCTCGTCGATTATCCAGCGGCACCTCAACGAGTGTCGCGACGAGCGTCGTCCGTATGTGTTCATCACGGATACAATGAATCTACCCTACTCCTCTACTCCCCTACCCCTCTACTCCCATATCCTCGTCCCCGTCTCCTTCCTCGAAGAGGAGGTTTATAAATCGGAGATCTGCACCTACCTGGCGCGTAAGACGGGAGCGGAGATATTGTTGCTCCCGGCGAACGATTATGGTACCAAGGCCAAGCAGAACCTCGATAAGATTATCACCCATATAGAGGCGGTCAAGCAGCGCACCGGAGAACCGATACGCTACCGCGTCTTGCAGGCTAAGAAAAATAGTTTTAACTTATCCAAAGAGGCGGTCGAGCGGCAAGCTGAATGGAAAAACGACCTGCTGATCTTGACGGCGAGTAGGGAATATGGGCTGGACGACCTGATTTTCGGTCCGCCCGAACGGCACGCCATCGCGCGTAGTCAGGTTCCCGTGATGCTCATCAACCCTCGTGCCGATCTCTTTTCCCTATGCGACTAAACACTAAAAATATCAATCACTATTATTTATTATGAAACAGTCAATTTATTCCTTTCTAATCTCATGCATCATCATTTCGAGTTGTTTTGAGACACAAGCTCAAGTCGTTGTCACCCTTCAACCCTCATCTAATCAAACAATTGCAGCGGACATCTATGGTCAGTTTTCAGAGCATCTAGGTCGCTGTATTTACGAAGGAATATGGGTCGGTCCAAACTCGACCATTCCTAATCAAGATGGTTATCGGTTAGATGTAATAGAGGCATTACGTACATTAGAGATACCCGTTTTGCGTTGGCCGGGAGGATGTTTTGCAGATGACTATCATTGGATGGACGGCATTGGACCTCAAGAACAACGTACACTCATAAGCAACAACAACTGGGGAGGAACGATGGAGGATAATAGTTTCGGCACGCATGAGTTCCTCAATTTCTGCGAGATGGTGGGAGCGAAACCTTATATCAGCGGAAACATTGGTAGTGGCACCCCAGAAGAGTTAGCCAAATGGGTGGAATACATGACTTCTAATAGCCAAAGCACTATCGTTAATCTGCGTCGCAGTAACGGACGCGAAAACGCATGGGATGTTCGATACCTCGGTATTGGTAACGAAGCTTGGGGTTGCGGAGGCAACATGACCGCCGATTATTATAGTGATCTCTTCCGTCGTTACTCTACCTATACGCGTAATTATAATGGTCACCTATACAAAGTGGCTTGCGGAGGAGTGACAGGCGATTATGATTGGACAGAAACCCTGATGCGAAAAGTGGGAACGATGATGGATGGTTATTCGCTACATTACTACACCGTTCCTCAAGACTGGAACCATCATGGTTCGTCCACAATGTTTGACGAAAATGAATATTATACAACACTACTCAAAGCTCTCCAAATAGAGGATTTTATTAATCGAACGATTGCTATTATGGACCGTTACGATACAGCGCGACATATTGATCTCATCATAGATGAATGGGGGACGTGGTACGATGTAGAACCCGGCACTAATCCTGGTCACCTCTATCAACAAGCCACCATGCGTGATGCATTAGTAGCGGCATTATCGTTCTCTATTTTCCATCAATACAGTTATCGCATTACAATGGCGAATATCGCCCAAGCCATAAACGTATTACAAGCAATGATTCTCACCGAAGGAGAGCGCATGCTTTTGACCCCTACATATCACGTGTTTAACATGTTTAAGGTACACAAAGATGCCACATGGATTCCGACGACAATAGAAAATAATTCGTTTACTAACTTACCCGACGGACAAGTACCCGCTATAGCAGTTACTGCTTCTAAAAAAGAAGGTCGAACACACGTGGCCCTCATCAATACGGACATCAAGAAGACGCAGACGGTGACACTACGAGGTATCCAAGGTAAGATTAAATCGGCTCAAGTGCTGACCGCAGAGGATATACACACCACAAATACGTTTGATCAACCAAACGCAGTAGAACCTAGAACTTTCAAGAACTATAAAGGTCTTTCCATTACTTTGCCGGCTTATAGTATCGTTATGTTAGAGTTTTAGTATGCTAATCATTATTTGTGCACCTAGTGGTAGCGGGAAATCCACTATGGTACGACATTTACTATCTACCTATCCCGGACGTTTTGAACTCTCCGTATCCTGCACTACGCGTCCTCCACGCGGACAGGAAGTGGACGGTCGCGAATACTACTTCATCTCCCGTGAAGCGTTTGAACAAAAGATACAGGAAGGAGCCTTCATCGAGCACGAACAAGTATACGAAGGACTTTATTATGGTACCCTCTATTCAGAGATTGACCGCATAGAGAGTAAAGGTGCCATCCCTATCTTTGATGTCGATGTCAAGGGCGGTATTCACCTCGAACAAATCTTCGGGGATAAAGCGCTATCTATCTTTGTATGCCCGCCGAGTATAGACGAATTGTCTCGACGCTTGCATAGCCGTGGCGACACCTCGGAGGAGATGATACAAAAACGCCTCGCGAAAGCCACCATTGAGATGGCAGACGCTAAGGCGTTTGATGTACAACTCATCAACGACGACCTCACCCGTGCTTTTCAGCAGTTGGATGAGCTTATTGCACCGTATTTGAAGCGATAAGATTACGTATCGCTTTTACGCTGGCACCGGTAGTAAAGCCATCGGCAGGTGTGTGTAAACAATAATCTACAAGTTGGTTCACCGTAGTGGTGGCTACATGTAACCGGGTATCCGAGGAGGCGTAGTAGATGAATACTTCGCCTTTTTCGTTTACTATCCAACCATTGGAGAACAACACGTTCATCACATCGCCGATATACTCTTCCTTTTCGGGGGCCATAAAGAACCCTCCGGGTTGAGCGATGGGTTTCCAAGGCTCATCAAGAGCGGTCATATAGAGGTATAGCACATAGCGTAAGCCTGAAGCGCAACCGCGTACGCCGTGGGCAAGGTGAAGCCACCCTTGCAGGGTTTTGATAGGATGCGGTCCTTCGCCGTTCTTCACTTCTTTTATCGTATGGTAATAACGATGATCGATGATGGTCTCCTCTTTTATTTCAGCATGGGTGATATCGTCCACTAATGCCCACCCTATTCCTCCGCCTTTACCGGTATCGATGAAGCCGTCCTGCGGACGGGTATAGAGGGCATACTTACCATTGACAAACTCAGGATGGAGGACGACGTTGCGCTGTTGGGTTGAGGCAATGAGGTCGGGCAGCCGTTCCCAAGTCTTGAGGTCGTGAGTACGAGCGATACCGCAAGCGGCGGTAGCGGCACTGAGGTCATTGGGTTGCGAGTCATCGTGTCTTTCCACACAGAAAAGACCATATATCCATCCGTCCTCGTGTTTGGTGAGACGCATATCATAGATATTCGTAGCGGGTTCACCGAACTCTGGCATTACAATAGGTTCCGGCCAAAAGCGGAAGCCATCAATACCATTATCGGACTCAGCAACTGCGAAGAACGACTTGCGGTCGTTACCTTCGACGCGAGCCACGACGTAGTATTTACCATTGAGGTAGATAGCGCCCGCATTAAAAGCCGCGTGAACGCCGATACGTTCCATGAGGAAAGGGTTACGCTGCTCGTTGAAGTCGAAGCGCCACGTCAGGGGCGCATGTTCGTCGGTGAGTACAGGATATTTATAACGCGTATAAATACCGCTGAATGAGGGCTGTGCCTCGTTTGGGCGATTAATAAGCGCAGCGTGCTGCTGCTCAAGCCATTGTTTGCGTTCAATAAAAGTCATTATTCTTTTTCCATTAAGATATTGATAAGTTCACGATCTTTATAGTCCTCTTTGAACTGGTCATAGAAGCCGAAATCGGCATCGTAACACCAAGTGCACCAAGCCACATTAAAGCGGTTAAAAACTTTAATCATATCGCGCGTCCAAGCATACGCCCAATCACGATCGACATTCTCATAAACACCCCATTCACCACAGAAGAGTTGCAAACCCAACGAATCAGCCACATCAATAGCCTGTTTCATTCGTTGATAGAGCACTTCCTCGTTCCACTCTTGATGATAATCGGCTACGGTTGGTTTGACCTCGTCCGGACAAGCATTCCAATCCTCGTCAGAGATGAGTTGTCCCGGGTAATGGACGTCACCGGTATAGAAACGGATGGGATTCCACCAAGTGTTATAATGGGTCAGTACCATCGGCTCATAGAAATGGAAAGAGAGGATGATGTTCTTATCGTTCTCGGGAACCTTCAAATATTGAAAAGTCCCTACTCCTTGCCATAAGTTAGAACCGATGACGAGTGTCCGTTGAGGCTCTACTTCGCGCAACGCTTTATGAACCTTCGCAATCAGTTGATTCCATTGTTCGTGCTCAGGAGCTACAGGTTCGTTCATGAACTCGTATGCCACAGAATCTACACTATAGTGGCGTAGCACCTCGCTCAGTTCATACCACATGTCGATGAGCCTTTGTTGCGAAGCCTCGGAAGTAAAGAGGGTATTGGCGGATTGACCATCCTCGTTTTCGGCATTGAAATAGTGTGAGCGAATGATGTGCAGATCCACAACTACACGCAGGTTGTGCTTGATAGCAAGGTCGATACCGTTGGTGAGTAAGTCCCATGCTTCGGGTAGTTGATTGCCGTCCTCGTCCCACATCTGTACTTCGTCAATAGGGATACGCACAAAGTCAAACCCGAGGGACTCGAGACGAACCATATCATCCTCTTGGATGTGTTTGGCACGTTCCTCTCCACGTACTTCGGATTGAGAGAGCCAGTGACTGAGGTTCGTTCCACGATGAACCTTGAAATTGTTTTCTTTGGTGGCGCAAGCGACTAGTGTCAGTGCTGCTAAAGCAGTAATAAAAAGCTTTTTCATAATAGTTGATTTTTAATTGTTAATTATAGTTGTTGTTTATTTCTTAAAAAGATCGGGCTATGGTCATAGGGGGCAGGAACAATACGTGTCTCATTGCCCTTAGAAACGAGTTCTCCGGTATAGTAATCGTACCATGTGCCGGCAGGAAAATAGACGCTCCACTCACGAGCGCCATACTTATAGACCGGGCAAACCATAATATCGGGTCCAAACATATACTGCCAACCGCAGTTCACAGCTTTGGGGTCTGTAGGATAGTCCATAGCGAGAGGTCGCATGATAGTGTAATCCTCTTCGCTAACACGGCGATTCATCTCTTTTAGATACGGCATCAGTTTATAACGTTCGTTGAGGCATGCAGTTATTGCCTTGTATGCGCGATGTCCTTCTGGAGCGATATTCCATGGCTCGCGATAGGGGAACTGTCCGTGACTACGATAAATAGGTGTGAACACACCCCATTGGTGCCAACGAACATTGAGTTCGCGCCACTCTTGAAGGTCTGCATTCTCTATACCGGTAGCATCAAAAGCGTATTGCGCCGCAGCATAACGATTCTCTACCGAGAAACCACCAATATCTTGACTCCACCATGGAAGACCAGACACGGAGAAGTTCTGTCCGGCGGTAATCTGCGCTTTCATGTCTTCCCAACGCGTACCGATATCGCCCGACCAAGTAGCGGTGGAATAGCGTTGTTGTCCAAGAAAACCATTACGAGTGAGTTGAAAAATATCCTGTACGCCTTTGCGTTGCAAACCTTCGTATATAGACTGCGCATTCACCAAAGCATATGCATTAAAATACTCGTCCGATGAACCGAGATAAGTCGGTCCGCAAAGGGCTTTGCGATAGTCGATAGGTGTGCAGTCTTTGATGTTCGGTTCGGAAGCGTCCATCCACCACGCGTCAATACCCATCGTGCCAAGGTGCTCCCATAGTTGTTCAAAAAAGAGTCTGCCGGCTTTCGGATTGTAGGCATCATAGAAAGCATACGGGAACCCGAGCCAATCGATGAGCGAGTCGCGAATCGATTGAGGATATAACCAGCCTTTGGCAAACATCTCTTGGTAGTGGTCCGTGAACGGATAATACTTAGGCCAGCAAGAGATCATTATATGAGCACCCAAAGCATGAATGGTATCAATCATGGCTTGCGGGTTAGGGAAACGAGAATCCTCAAATGTGAAAGCGCCCCATTGCGAAGGCTCCCAATAGTTCCAGTCCATGACGATATTATCAATGGGCAGATTACGTGAATGGAAGCCGCGCAGAGCATCAACGATTTCGTCTTGGGTCTTATAGCGTTCACGCGACTGCCAGTAGCCTAATACCCAATCAGGCATGAGGGTCGCTTTACCTGTGAGCTTACGGTAAGAGTGAATAAGACTATCCATATTCTCGCCCGCAAAGACATAGTAGTCGAGGTTGGGGTTCATCTCCGACCAAAACCGTAGTTGTTGGTGCGTCTCAGGTGTCTCAGGCGCATGGGCGGTAAGAGAGCAATAAGCTACATCGCCATCGGGTTGCCACGTAAGACGGATATGATAATTACATCCCTCTTCCATGTAATAACGATATTTACGCTCATTCGGATTCCAAGCCGTCCTCCAAATAGTAGGGCTCAAAGGCTGCCCATCAATAAAGAGTTGTTGGTAACCGGAGTAGTAATGAAGGAATCGATATTCACCGGTCTTATGCGGTGTGATGGTGCCTTCGTAAACAATCGTCTTCGCGTCTATACGACGAGCCACAGTATCCACTACAAACAAGTCTTCCAATGCCTTATAGGGTTCGGGATTACCCCAACGACTGAGGCTGTAGGTGTCGAACATCAGACCATAACCTTCGGTTGAGAAGATGATCGGGAGCGAAACCTTCGTATTATACTGATAGAGTTCCTCATCGCGTCCTTTCCAGTTCCATTCGTCCGATTGGTGTTGACCAAGGCCAAAAAGACCTTCTTCGTTATAGAGGTTATCAAACGTAACGGCATACGTCCAGCCGTTATAAGTGATATCTTTATTATTTACGTCCGTTTGTGTACACTCATAAGGCGTGAAATAAGGACTACCCACTGTCTCTTTGAGTAGCAGTTTACCATCGTGACGAGTGACCCATACTTGACCGGTGGTGCGGTCAACGCTCACCGCCATAGTGGCGGTTTGCAAGGTAACGGTGTCACCGATATTGTGAACTGTGCATCGTGCATCGTGCATCGTGCATTTTACAACAAGACTCTTACGGTCGCGGAGTTTATTTTCTGCGGTAGAAGTAACACGAATCGTGTTGTCATTCACGGCTTGTAAACGAACTATTCTAGGGCCATTCTCAGTCGGGTTAGTAACGCGAATTGTGACTTCGTTCTTAGCGCATGATACGAGCGCTAAGAATATTGTTAGAATAATCACCCGATGGGCTAATTGAAGATTGAAGATTTTCATAAATGATTTGTGCATGGCCATTAAAGGCAGGGATTGTTATAGTGTTTAGTGTTTGGTGTTTAGTGTCCGGCATTTGGAGGTGGGCAGTAGGGTTGCCGTTATGGTAGCCTAAGATGCGGACGGGTTGTGTCCACTCCACTTGAACAGAGTCGCAAGCGGTTGGGCAGAAATGCCCTTTCTTATCAAGCAAAGTGATATCCATAATTGTGGTACCGCTATAGGTGACCGTATCAAGACTTACTTGCGTTGCCGGACCGGCGGTATAGACTTTTTCTCGTTTAGCGATGCGTCCGTTCTTATAACCGATGGCTTCGACAGAACCGGGTTGATAGATGGTTTTCCACTCGAGGTGTCCTACCTTGGGCATCGGCTGACGTTCAAGTCGTTTGCCGTTGACACGCAGTTCAACCTCGTCCATATTCGAATATACCCACACGGTGACGCTATCCCCTTCTTGTCCTGTCAGGTTCCAATGCGGAAGAATATGTAACACCGGTTTATCCGTCCAAACGGATTGTAAGAAATACGCTTCATCTTTCATAAACCCGCACAGATCGAGTACACCAAACAAACTGCTAACCGAAGGCCATTGGGCAGGATTAGGTTCACCCTTATAGTCAAACCCCGTCCAATAAAAGATACCTCGTATCCAATCGTTATCGAGCACATTTTGCCAGCCCTTCTCAATAGCATCATTATATGTGGCTACGCCTCGCGTACCGCAGCCGGTCGTTTCCTCAGTCATGATAGCGAGTCGATCGGGATAAGTCGCATGGAAACCGGCAAGGTCGTTTTGCCTCATGTAATTGAAACCCGCTATATCCACTCCGCGCACGATATCCGGTCCGGAAGAGGTGGCGACGGTGACGAGCCGTGTCCTATCGAGTGCGTGACACCAGTTTGTCATCGTCCGGGCAATACGTTCGCCTGTCCCGTTCCACTCCAATGCCCATTCCTCATTGCCGATGCTCCAGAGGATGATCGACGGATGATGCTGATCGCGCTCTATCATCCGTTGGAGGGCTAGATAATCCTGTTCGGAGGCGCCCATCAACCGGTTCTCCTCAATGATATAGATACCGAGACTGTCGCAGAAGTCCAACAAGTCGGGGGCGGCAGGATGGTGGGCGGTGCGAATGGCGTTGACGCCTAATGCCATGAGTTTGCGGAGTCGATACTCCATCAGTCCCTTCGGGACGGCTATCCCTACCCCGCCGTGGTCCTGGTGGAGACACACTCCGTGAAGTGTGCAGTTGAGAGTTGAGAGTTGAGAGTTGAGAGATTTTTTTGCCTGTTGTCTGTCGCCTATCGTTAGATAGACATTGCGATAGATGCCTGCACCTTCGTAGAACCAACCCTCTTGTAGGGTTGCATCCACGCGCACACAAATAAGGTTTTCGCCCGGGTGCAGATAGTCGGTAATCGTATAAGAAGCACCAAGGTAACCGCTCTCGTTATGTCCTACATAGAACCCATTGACCCACACGCGCGCATCGCGGAAAATTCCCTCAAACATAAGGCGATGAGGAATTGTATAATCCACCGTGTCTAGCGTAATCATCTTGCGATACCACCCTACACTATGTTCGGGATAGGCATAACCGATGGTTTGGTAACCGTGGCTATGGCTGGCTTCGGGCGCGTGAGGCAGGGTCGTTGCCCAATCGTGAGGAATCTGTACCACCTGCCAAGCGGAGTCATTAAAGGAAGGGACATAGGGTCCTTCGTTATGAATACTCGCCGCTTTGGTAAGGTAATTGAAATACTCCGTTCCGCAACCGAAGTCCTTTTGTGGATCGGCAGCGTTACCCAAATGGAAACGCCAATCGGCATTGAGTAATAATGTGGTCAGAGCAATGAGTAGGGTCATTGTTTATCCTCTACATAAACGATTACATCATGCGGGGCAAGGGTAAATTTCTTTTGTGCTTTCTTGCAGACAGGAAGAATCGGTTTAATCTTTTGGTCGAGTTGAATAATCTTAGGTTCGTTGCCACGATTGACGATGCAGCGAGCCTCTTTATCATTTTGCAACGGCTTAATCCAATACTCTACCCCGTCCTCGGTCTTCTCACGCCAACCTTGTACGCCCAACGGGTCCTGGTCGATGGCGATAAGGGCTTTATTGGTGAGGAGCGCCTGGGTCTCGGCACTCATAGAACGAATGTCGTTACCTAAGATCAGCGGTGCAGCCATCATACACCAGAGGGAGAAATGGGTACGGTCTTCTGCGGGGGTCATACCATTGCCGACCTCCAACATATCGGGATCGTTCCAGTGGTTGGGTCCTGCATATTGGCGCAGTTTCTCGTTGATATCCACAATAGGCATCACACCTAAGGATTTCCACGTGCCGTGGTCTACTATGCCGTCGAACAGACAGGCCACATCCCCTGTAGTACGCCAAAGGTGACCAATAGGTTCTGCCCACTCATAGGCTTTGTTATCTCCCCACTCGCACAGCGAGAAGACGATATCCCGTCCTGTAGCGCGAAGGGCTTTTGACATCAGCGTATAGGCACCCTTGGGATTCACATTCTCCGTATTGCACCAGTCATATTTGAGGTAATCAATACCCCAACGAGCGTATTGGAGAGCGTCCTGATATTCGTGACCTAAACTGCCGGGGCGACCGCCGCAGGTCTCTGTTCCGGCATCGGAGTAGATACCTAACTTCAGTCCTTTACTGTGCACATAGTCGGCTAACGCTTTCATACCCGAAGGAAAACGTTCTGGGTCGGGTTGAATGAACCCGTCGGCATCGCGTTGTCCGTGCCAACAGTCGTCTATGTTGACATAGAGATAACCGGCATCTTTGAGTCCGGTAGCAACCATCTCATCGGCAACGGCTTTAATAAGGTCTTCGTTAATGTCGCAAGCAAACGTGTTCCAAGACGACCAACCCATAGGGGGAGTCGGGCAAAGGAGCGGTTTTTCTTGGGCACTTAGTGTGGAAAGTGAAAGTGAAAGTACGATAAAAAGGATTTTTTTCATAATCATTATTATTTAAATAAGTTGTTTAGTTTATGATAGCGTTCTTCGATAGCTTGGTCAGCATTGAGATAAGGCTCGTAGTCGAGTATCATTGTCTCGCCCTCTTCGGTGAGAGGCATCCACTCCTCTACCTGCTTGCCGTTAATCACCATGGTATCATGGTATTGTTCGCCATTCGGGTTACCACAGCGAATGAAATTAACGGTGTAGTAAGAGAAGAGTTTAGACAGTTGATGGTCGCGTTCCTTCCAATTATAGAACGTGTTCTGATGCAAGTTACCCAGCGAGTACTCAATATCTGCCGAGTGGCAAGCACCGGCGAGGGAGTCGTACGGCTGACCATCCAATGGGCGGTCGGGCATGAACTTGTAACGATATACCGTGTGCCCCGTCTGACGGTGGATGTCGCACCAACGCCATGTGCAGTTTCCCGTGAAGAGGTCAGAGCACATATCGACCGACTTGCGGGTGAAGACATCAGCATCGGTGTGAATGCCATAAAGGTCAAAAATAGCAAAAATCTTGTCGTCCCACCATGGGAAAACGGAGTGACGCAGTTTGTCTAAAGTCGGTTTGGTTTTGATTTTCCAATGCGGATTATCTTCGTTGCGGTTCCACCCTGCCATAAGAGGAATCTGCGCCTGCTCGTTATTGGCATAGATATTCTCCGGTTTATCGGTAAGGAAATACCCGTCAATGGTCGGTTTGGGCATATCCGTAAGAGGCATCAACTTTGCCAGTTCGTAAGCGTCCATAGTCAGTAACTCGTCAATGGTCTTGCCGACCTCTTGTACGCGCTTTACGCCCATTTGTTCGGCCTGCTCAAGCGTGTAGTAGTAATCCGGAATCAGCACGGATCCGCTGGAACCGATACCGCCTGCCAACAGGTTCTTGGACAAGGGAGAGCACATCTGCATAGATACGGAGAAAGAGCCTGCCGATTCGCCGGAGATAGTAATGCGTTTGGGATCGCCTCCGAATTTAGCGATGTTTTCATATACCCATTTAATCGCTTGTGCTTGGTCGGTCAGCCCTTGGTTACCGGAGGTGTGCGCAGCCGAGCGAGCCGTGAGTTCGGGATGAGCAAAGAACCCGAAGATGTTCTCGCGATAATTAGCGGTAATCATGATGATTCCTTGCTCAGCAAGCGACTTACCGTCATAGCGTGTTTCGCTACCACTGCCGGTTATCAAACCGCCACCGTTGAAATACACGAGAACGGGCAGGTTGGACTTACGCGTGTTAGGTGCCCATATATTAAGGTAAAGGCAGTCTTCGGATTGTTGTTTACCACGATAATGCATATCCCAATAAACATAAGGAACGATAGCGTCATCACCAAAATGGTTAGCTTGCAGTACCGTATCATAGGGTAGCGGTGCCAACGCCTCACGCCAGCGCAGTTCGCCGACGGGTGCTTGAGCATAAGGAACACCCAAGAAAATGCGGATATTATCCTCCATAAAACCCTGCACCTTACCATAATGGGTGGTGACGAGAGTCGGGTCAGAGGGTTGACAGGAAGCAAGAACAAGAGTGACAAGTACAAGTGCACAATTCATAATGCACGATGTAAAATGTTGAGAGTGTTTCATAGAATTGTTCATTTAAAGTTATTTATTTTATGATTTCAAATTGGAAATCGTAGAAGTCGCAAATCGATTGTCCTTCGGTTTCGGAGGAGAAAACAAAGAACAAAGGCTGTTTACCTTTGAGCGTGGAGAGTGCACGGTTCACAATGCACGATGCATAGTTAGTGGATTGTGAAGTGATTTTTATCCGTCCAATCTCTTTGCCGCCTTGTTTGGGGGTAGGACCGCCGACAAGGACAGTGATCTGCCCTTCGGTTTTAGGAACGAGGTTGAGGTGAAAATTTACTTTCTTTGCCTTTGCAAGCGCATCGAAATTGAAATACTTATAGCCTATGGTACTTCCGGAAGTGTTATTCACTACGGGAATACCGTTTTGTTTGGGTTCCACATAACTGCCGTACAGGGTAAAATTAGGGAATTGCTGTTCGGCTTTCTTGGGGTGCGTGAAATAGCACATCAGTGCTGCCGGAGTCTTAACCAATGGATCCAATCCCTCGGTACGGAAACCTTCGGAGGTCACTTCGGCTTGACTGATAATCACTTTGCCTCCCTTACCTTTCTCCACACTGACTTGGACGGGTGCTACCATAGCTTGCCGACTGAACTCATTGAGTCCCGTCTGCCGGTGGTAGAAGATCCACCATTGTCCGTTGATAAGACAAAGCCCGCCGTGCGTGTTACCAAACGGATTAGCGGTAGGAATAGCATTGCCTTCATCATCTACACCGGGAGCACGGGCATCGATGATAGTACCGCCATAAGTCCACGGTCCCAAAGGTTGATCACTATAGCAATAAGCGAGTGTGTAGTTGCTCACAGACAGTCCGCTCTCGCCATCGGCAGTAAAACGCGAGAAGATAAGCACGTACTTGTCCTCTATCTTCCGCATACTGGATGCTTCGAGGAAACGATAGATGCCGGTAGAGTCTTCGATGGAAGAGATCCGGTCGCGATAGATGGGCGTACCGGCTTTGACGCAGTACATCTTTTCGGGGTCTAACTCCGCCATCTCACTATGGATATACCCCCAGTAGGCATATACGCGCCCGTCGTCATCTACAAAGACAGCAGGATCAAAGCCCAGTTCGCCATCGCAGTTATAAGGGATAGTGTCGTTCCAGTTGATGACATGGAAAGGTCCGCCCGGACGAGTTCCGACAGCCACTTGTGCGTTACGATGTCCCCAAGTCTGGTTATTGGGGTAGAAATAGTAGAGACCGTCTTTGTAAGTGATGTCGGGGGCATAGAGCATATCTCCTATACCGCTCTCGTTGAGCATCTTGCCATTAGCATCGAGAATAGACTGAAAAGCCACTCCCTCGTACCGCCATTGGGTAAGGTCTTCCACCGGTGCAGACCACACCACTTGGTTACGTCCGCAATACTCCGTTTGGGCTATGTCGTGCGAGCCATAGATATAGACACGTTCCTTGCCCGGACAGTCAGGATCGGCAAACACATAGGGTTCACCATCCGGAATAAACTCCCACAAAGGGAGATAGGGATTTTGGGCACTCAAAGTGGAAAGTGAAAGTACAAGTGCACAATTCACAATGCACGATGCACGATGTAGAAAATGATTGTGTTGCATTATTTTTGCGCGTTATATTGACGAATAATATTGAGCGTTGTAGTGTCCGTCGGCAGAACGGAGTTCAGTCCTTGAGGCTCTTGCGGAGGGTCTTGTTTCCAGCACCAGAAGTTAGCACCAATAAGATGCGGCACAGTTTGTAGGCTTTCGAAGATAAGACGATACATCTCGTCGCGTTGGGTAGTCGGGGGTAGAGGAGTAGAGGTGTAGGGGGCAGGGGTTACCTCGTGGTTATCCCGCGGGAAACCAAACTCCTCTATAATAAACGGTTTATCAATACGGGTAGCGATGTCCTCATGCCATTGGATATAGGCTTTGACATTCGCTTTCCAATCGATACCATCCTTTAGCCAACCCCAGTTATAGGGCCAGATATGGCAGGTCATGTAATCGATTTCGGGCACTTCGTGAATACGGCGACAGAGAACGGAGTCCTCGTTGCAGCCCCATATACCTTCCGAACCGGTAGTGACTTTATGATTAGGGTCGAGTTTCTTGATGAGTTTAGCCTCGTGGTCAATGAACGCAACCAGCACGTCGGGGTCTTGTCCGAAGGCGCGCGGTTCGTTGGCTATTTGCCAAGCATAGATAGACTTATAGTGTTTGTATTTATTAACCACCGTGGTGACATATTCGTCAAATAAAGCTACGGCTTTAGCATTGCTCAGGAACCGTCCTGCATGCTCCATATAGTAAGGATAACCTACTTCGGAAGGCAAGAGCACAGACTCTCCCGTAGCTTGACTATAATACTGCTCATACCCCGTGGACCACTCCCAAGCATTGGTAAGGAAGAGGACGGCCTGCATGTCTCGTTGTTCGAGTTCAGTGAGTAGCGGATCGAGGTTCTCTCCGTCGGTCGCTTTGACGCGGATGTTATTGACTCCTATAGTCTGTAAGGCATCTAATTGCGTGAGGTCACCATTCCAAAGATTAGCACCTACAAAAGTGGACTCCTTAACATGATGGTTGCATTGGCAAGAGACAAACATGCCAATAACAGCAAACAGAGAGGCAAAAATCAATACTTTTTTCATTATTTATCCGTTCTAAATGGAACAATCGGTAAGTAGCGCATATTGGCGAGGTTGCCTATTTGGAAATTGCGGAAGCAATAGCGAACCGCCTTAGGGTTAGTAACTCCTTCGGCGGAGAAACGCAGCGCGTGAGGCACGTCTTGTACGCCCTCAATGATAGCGGGATGCACGTTTCCGCTTTCGTCGATGACTTCAAAACCTTTGTAGTCGTGCCAACGCGAGAAACCATCGGCGCAGTTGGTGAAATACACATCAATATGGTTGCCACTAATCTCGTGACGCTCATAACGCGGAGCATCGGCATAAACAGTCTTAAATCCGTAATCGTGATTGAGAGCGAGATAAGCAAAACGTTCGCCTACGGCTTGTTTTTGTGCAGGGTGGATATTGTCTATCTCATAATCGTACACAAGGTCGTTGGTAGAGATACCTTTGCAATATGGTACGCGGTCTTCCAGTGCCCATTGCGACTCACGCAGTTCAGCAGCCCAAGTAGCTTGCGGGTCGCCATGACGGAAGGGTGCTATCTCAGCGAAATAGAACGGCATCTTATCGTTCTTCCATAAACCGCGAACATACTTAACAAGCGTCTCCATACGGTCGGTATAGGTGTCTGCATGACCGATGTTCGAGCAACCTTGATACCATATCCATCCTTTGACCGTGTAGTAATGGCAAGGCCACAGCATACCGTCGTGCATCACGAGCGGACGCATATAGTCTTGTTTTTCCCATTGTTTCATTCCTTTTTCGGTAAGATCCACATCCTTGTAGGTATTGAGGATCTCGCGAGGTAACCAACCTTCTACGCGGCTACCGCCCCAAGAGCAGTTGATAACACCCACGGGGATATCGAGGGCTTGTTGTAACAGTTTGGCAAAGAAATACCCTGCTGCACCAAAACGAGGAGCATTGAAAGCATTACATTCATACCATTGACCGGACATAAAGTCCTGCGGTTCCATCGCGGGAACGTGGTCAATAACCGCATAACGAATCTTACCGGCATATTGTCCTGCGGTAGCAATCTCTTTATTCGCCCCTTCGGTAGGACATTGCCAAAAACCCATCAGGGGCATCTCCATGTTACTCTGTCCGCAACCAAACCACACCTCACCGACGAGGACGTGGTTCACTTGCACCGGATCGGGATTATAGTAAGCCCTTTTGGTGGGCGTCTCCACGAACGTGAGCGTATGCTCCGTGTAAGACGCAGCGGGTGTAGGGATTTGGACGAGCCATTTGCCATCTTTGCCTACGGTTGTTTCTACTTGTTCTCCCCATGTGGCATAAACCGATACGGTGTTACCCGGAGTAGCGGTGCCCCAGAGGTTAACGTTTGCTTGCTGCTGCAGCAGCATGTTGTCGCAAATAAGCGACGGAAGTGTTAACAAAAAGATAATAAGTGTATGCATAATCGTGAATTATGATATGGACATTTCCAAAAGCCGGCCTTGTCTGCTTGGGAGTAGGGATACTCCCACCACTCGCCATGTTCGTAATCGATGAAATATTTTTTGGTCGCTTCCCAACAACGCTCAGCTATTCGTTTGTTTTCCTCGCCTCCAAAACGGCGATAGATATTCGTATAACCAATGATGGTTTCACACTGTTCCCACCACGTACCTTCCATTCGTCCGTCGGACAAGAGACCCTCTTTGGCTGCTTGTGCCACACGTTGAACGGTCTCGTCCTCGTTCACACCAATCACCTCGCAAGCCTCATCCAATAGCCACGAGAACTCGATGTCGTGACCGCAAGAATAGTTGAGAGTTGAGAGTTGAGAGTTTAGAGATGAGGGGTGCCACTGCATATCAAAGAATAGACCGAGATGACCGGAAGGCTGAATGATATGGTTTTTGAAGACCTCGATAAGACGCAGAATCGACTGTTTGACCTCCTCTTGTGGCCAAACACGATAGAGGTTTGTATAGGGTTCGAGGATATGCAGGTGGGTGTTTTGCGACTTAGGTGCATTGACATCTTTTTCGCTCAAGCGATAATCGGAGATAGCACTCCAATTGCGTTGAGTAGCCTCGATATAACCACCCGATTGCGGGTCCCAAGCGTGTTGCTCAATACAGCGATAGAGGTCAATGGCATAAGGCAGGACCGCAGCGTCGCCGGTGGCGAGGATATACTCCGTAAGTCCATAAAGGACAAAACCCAAAGCATAGAACTGTTTGCGGTCATTAACAGGGTTGCCTAAATAGTCGAGTTCCCAATATACCCCACCCTGCTGACGGTCAATAAAATGGTTGAGGATATAGTCCTTCGCATTCTCGGCTGCCACCAGATACTCCTTATTTCCTAACGCGCGATAGGCGGCAGAGAAAGTCCAGAGGATACGACCATAGAGGATGGCTCCGCGGTTTGCCTCTTTGACAACTGTCTCATCTGCGAGCACTTGCCCGTAGAACCCGCCATGGACAGGGTCTTGCAACCTTAGCCAATAAGGCAGGATATTCGTCGTTAATATGTCTCTAAACTCTAAACTCTCCACTTTAAACTATTTCTTAATCGGGAATCGATACACCAGCCAAGCCATAATCAAGGCTATACCTGCCGGAATCAGTGAGAACAGACACCAAATCATCATCTGCACAGCCGATTCGTTCGTGATGGTCACAATCGTTTCACCCGTAACCATATCCTGAGAGGACACTAAACCTGCCCAACCTAATAGAGCCGCAATGAGCGAACCCGAGATAGCGCCGCCTAATTTCTGAGCCATCGTACCCGACGAGAAGATCAGTCCCGTCGAGGAGGTTCCGAAGGTCTCAGTAGCATAGTCTGCCACATCGGCATACATTGACCACAGCAGAGGCGAATAGATACCCACACCCACGGAGGTGAGGATAACCACCAGAATCATAAGCCACATATAGGCAGGATCCATCGGGATAAAGAAGAATATAACCGAAGTCACAGCGCAAATGAAGGCGGCAATGATAAAAGCTTTCTTTTTACTGCCAACCCATTTAGTGAAGACAGGAGATATACCGCCAAAGATCATACACGTGACCTCACCGATTGCCATAAAGACGGTGAAGTTAATGATAAACTGTCCAAAAGTAACATCGCCATGGAGGCAATAAGTGAACATATATCCCGCAGCAGCATAACGGAAACCATTAAAGAAATTAGTGCAGATACCTGTCGCGGTAAGGTAGAGCCACGGTTTATTCTTAACCAGATCCACAAACTGTTTCCAATCGTATTTCTCGGCGCGTTTGGGTTTAATGCGCTCCTTGGTCATCAAACCGCAAAGCAATGTCATCAAAGCTGCCAATCCTCCAAAGACAGCACCGATAACGGCATATTGGTGAGCCTGCGTACCGCCTATCCATTTCTGAACGTATGGGAAGATAATGAGGGTGATAAATCCCATCAAATAAGCTCCCACCATACGATAGGACGAGAACTGGTTTTTCTCGTTATCATCTTCGGTCATCACACCAAGCAACGAACCATAAGGCACATTCACTGCCGTATAAACAGCCATCATCGCCAAATAAAGCGTATAGGCATAAATGCGCTTACCGACAGGACCGAGGTCCGGTGTAAAAAGTAAAAGCGCAAAAATCAGTCCGTAAGGAATAGCTCCAAAGATAAGCCACGGACGATACGTGCCCCATTTAGACTGTGTTCGGTCAGCAAGTGAACCCATAATCGGGTCGGTTACTACGTCAAACAGACGCGCTAACAACATAAGGATAGCGGCATCCGCAAAACTAAGTCCGAAGACATTGGTAAAAAACAAGGGAAAAACAGTGGACATAATCTTCCACGTGATACCGCCCGCAGCAGCATCGCCCATTGCATAAGCGAGTTTTTCTTTAATAGTTGCCATAGATTAGTGGTTAGTGCTTAGTGGTTAGTGATTATTGTAGGTCTTTTAGGAATAATGTTCTAGGATTTTTATAGAGTTTGATAAAGTCTTTTTCGGTTTTGAGGCCTTTGGCCGCGCCGAAATGTTCTTTGTGCCAATTACGCCAAGGAAGGAAATAGCAAACCTCCTTGCCTTCGGTCAAAGGCAAGAACACGCGCGTCCACCAGTCGGCTACGGGGGAGTTCTGAATACCACACTCGCTGATGGTGAAAAGCATATTATGCTCCTGTGCATAAGCATAGAGGAACTTTATATCTGCCTTGGACTGCGAAACGAAATCTTTTTCTGTACCCCATTGGTAGGTATCATAGCCAAGGATATCCACGCGTCCTTGTTCAGGGAAGCGACTTTCCAAATACTCGGTTGTGAAATGTCCGTCGAGGTTAGGTGAGCAGCACCAAACGATATTCGTCGGCATACGCTTGTTCATATAATCTTGGAACATATTCCAAAGAGCAAGCCATTGTTCGTTGGTGCAGTTTTTCCAGCCCCACCAGAACCACGACCCGTTATACTCGTGCCACGGACGGAGGATAAACGGAATCGGTTGTCCGTTCTCATCTACCAATGTCTCAAGGAACGTAGCCACATCATTCATCCACTCCAAGAATAGTTCGTGTTGTTCGCCCCCCGGTAGGATATTGAGAACCGTCGTAGGATCACTCACATCCCACGCATTGCTACCGGTACGCGGGTTGCGCGGGTGCCAAGAGAAAGTAACCACACCGCCGTTTTTAACATGATGGACAGCCTCCTCACGCATCCACTCAAAGGGTACGCTATCGAGGTTCTTATCATGTTTTTCTTCCAGTCCGCCTAAATCGAAGCCCATCACGCCCGGGTAGTCACCCACCAGTTCGTAGGTATCCGAGCGACCTTTTTCCCATTGCCACGTAGTGCCGTAGAAGGGATCGTCTTGGTGACCGAACATGATACCGCGACGGGAGAGGAAACGCAAACGCTCGATGAGAGCTTGCTTAGGAGTGGTGTGTATCTTATCCAACCCTGCCATCAGCGGAATCAAAGTGGCATTCCAGTTGATGGCTATCTCATTGCAAGCGTATGCCTCCGTAAGGTCGGCATAGCATTTAGCGCGCTCAACATTAAAATAGTCGCAGCCGTCCTGTTTGAGCGGATTAGGTCCGCCCACCATCCAACCCGGGATAGGTGCTTCCACATCGTCAGAAGCACTGAGACGATGGTGCGGATGCATAACTTGTTTCTCACCAAAACCGGTGATAAAACAGTAACCGGTTGGGTTATTACCCAACAACCAATCGGCAGTCTGTTCAGCACTATGCAAGTATTTCTCTTCACCGGTGAGCCGATAAGCCAAGAGCATAGCCGCTCCCTTGCCTGCACACGCTTCCCCGTTGCAACCCCAATAGAAATCTTTCAGTCCGTGTCCGTATTCAAGTGGACAAGACTTGATATAATCCAAGAACGGGTCCTTGTATTCATCTATGCACTCATACATAGCTATGCCTGCCACATTAGCCCACGAAGGCAATGTGAAAGAGGTTGGTTCATATTGGTGCATCGCCTCCTCAAACTGTTTATCTCCGGTAGCCAGCCATAGTTCGGTGGCGGCCCAGAAGAACTCGTCAGAACAGTTATGATCACCATAGCCACCGGTTTTGATTTCGGGTTCAAACCGTTTTGCCATACCGGCTTGGTCATAGTACGTCTCGGGGTGAGCCACAGCCCATTCCCAAGCATGACGCGCTTGTTTAAGGGCAGTAGAGCAGAAGTTTTTATATTCGGGGAACGGAGCATATATACGGGCAGCCATAGCCATCGAGGCTGCAAAATCAAGGGTAGCGGGCGTCGCTTTCATCACCACATAGCGTGTCTGCTTACACTCAGTAGGTTTGATAAAACTCTCAAACGTCGGTGTAGTCAGTTTATGATACACACCTCCGTCCTCGTCTTGCATCGTTTGCATCCATTTGAGGTTGAACATCACCTCCTCGAGTAAGTCGGGTACCTTGCTCCCGCTCTCGGGGATATTCACATCGAGACACTTGTAATACTCCGGTTGCCACTGATATGCCATCATCATCATTCCCACCGTGTAGGCGGAATTGACGATATACTTACCATAATCTCCGGCATCGTACCAACCATATGGGCTGGAGATAACCGTTCCCGCAGGACGGGAGTCGGTAGCAGCGGAAGGGTGTACCAATACGTGTGTATCCGGGTGACCTGCCTCACGAGCATAAACGCCGGCATAGGGTTTTTCAATGGCTACGCCCGAACGCTGATAGTAGTAAGCCTTAATAGCAGCCGTGGCTACATCGCGATAGGGATGATTAGTGTTCACAGAGTTCGCTGTCGATTGGCCGCAAGCGGTCAAAATCAATCCTAACAAAATGTAAGTTAAATTTTTCATAATATTATTTCAATGGTTTGTTTGCCGGGTCGATAAGCTACTACCGTCGGCTTGTCCCCTTTCTGTTTATGGTTCGGGTTGCGAACAATAATCTCGTACTCCGCTTCACGCCATTTGCGCTTTACTGTAAACCCGTCCATCTCCAACGGCAGACAAGGATCAATAATCAGTTCGTTGAATCCGGGTTGGATACCGAGGATATACTGCGATACAGTGAGCCAGTTCCAAGCAGCGGTACCCGTAAGCCACGAGTTCTTTCCCTCACCGGGTTTAGCCGCATCCTTACCGGCTACCATCTGACAATAAACGTATGGTTCTATCTTATGCAGGTCTTGGTCCTTTATCCAAGCAGGAGCAATCTTCGTATAGTGTTCCCAAGCATCGTTGCCTCGACCGGTCTTCGCTTCGCCGATGATCACCCACGGGTTGTTATGACAGAAGATACCGGCATTCTCTTTGTAGCCTGCGGGATAGGAGGATATCTCGCCCATCTCCACGTGATAGGTCGTAAACGCCGGATGGTTGAGCACCATGCCGTGAGGGGTATCTAAATATTTCTTGCAACTGTCAAGCGCCTTATCTACCAATCCATCCTCTTTACCAATCTCCGCCATCGTACAAAAACCTTGGGACTCAATGAAGATCTTACCTTCCTCGTTCTCGTTAGAACCAATCTTATTGCCAAAGAAATCGTAGGCACGCAAGTACCACTCCCCGTCCCAACCATACGTTTTCACAGCCTCGATCATCTTGTCGATTTCTTTTTGTGCTCTTTCGGCTTCCTTATCTTGATGGAGAACACGGCAGAGTTCAGCATAGTCTTTACCGCAAAAAACGAACAACCCGGCAATCATCAGCGATTGCGCCTTGCTGCCTTCGGTTTTATTCTCCGTTGTTTGGAAACTCTCATTCGGGTCCCAACTGAAGCAGTTGAGGTTAAGACAGTCGTTCCAGTCGGCGCGACCGATGAGGGGTAAGTGTTGTGGACCGAGGTTATTGACTACGTGGTCAAAACTGATACGTAGGTGTTCCAGCAGGCTCACTTCCGTGCCGGGTTGGTTATCGAAGGGCACCTTCTCATCCAATATCGAGTAGTCGCCTGTCTCTTTGATATAAGCAGTTGTACCAAAGATCAGCCACATCGGGTCGTCATTGAATCCGCCGCCGATATCGTTATTTCCGCGTTTGGAAAGCGGCTGATATTGGTGATAGCATCCGCCGTCAGGGAACTGCGTAGAAGCTATATCGATGATTCGTTCGCGAGCACGTTCTGGAATCTGGTGCACAAATCCGACGAGGTCTTGGTTACTGTCGCGGAAACCCATGCCGCGTCCGATTCCCGACTCAAAGAACGAGGCGGAACGGCTGAAGCAGAAGGTGATCATACATTGGTATTGGTTCCAGATGTTCACCATACGGTTGAGGCGTTCATCTTTACTATCCACAGTAAATGTACTGAGTAACCCGTCCCATAAAGTCCTCAGTTCGGCAAAAGCTTTATCCACGGCTTCCACAGTAGCAAAGCGCTCGATGAGTTCGTGCGCGCGCGCCTTATTGATTAAGGTCACGTCGCTATCTTGAGAACTGATAAGTTCGCCTTTGCGTTTACGCTCGATATCCGCTGCGCAGAATTTCTCGTCTTGTTCGTTCTCTACATAACCCAGTAGGAAAATAAGGTCTTTTTTCTCACCGGGTTGCAAAGTCAGTTCCACATAATGGGACGCTATCGGGCTCCAGCCATGGGCTACGGACATAGCCGGCAGACCATTCATCACACATTGGGGATTAGAGAAGTCATTATATAACCCGATAAACGATTCGCGATCGGTATCAAAACCATCCGCCTTGCGGTTTGTGAGCGCATAGAAAGCATAATGATTCCGCCTCTCCTTATACTCCGTCTTATGATAAATGATGGAGTTTTCAACTTCGACTTCCCCCGTACTCCAATTCCTTTGGAAGTTCTCCATATCCGTAGAAGCATTCCAGAGGCACCATTCAGCAAAACTGAAGAGTTGAAGGTGTTTGGTGTCCGGTGTATGGTTAGTAAGGGTCAGTTTATGCACCTCTGCCCAGGTATGCAAAGGCACAAAAGTGAGCAAAGAAGCCTCTACTCCATCCTTCTTTCCTGTGATGCGGGTATAGTTCATGCCGTGACGGCACTCGTAACTATCGAGCGGGGTCTTACACGGTTTCCATCCCGGGTTCCAAACGGTGTCGCCGTCTTTGATATAGAAATAACGGCCACCGGCATCCATCGGAACGCCGTTATAACGATAGCGGGTGATACGGCGGAACTTGGCGTCCTTACAGAAGGTGTAACCACCGGCTGTATTGGAAATCAATCCGAAGAAATCTTCGTTACCAAGGTAGTTTATCCAAGGGAAAGGGGTTGCAGGATTCTCAATCACATATTCCCTGTTCTTGTCATCAAAATATCCGTAGGTCATTTCGGTGCGTTGTTATAAATAGATTCGAGGGTATAGGCGGCATTGTCGCTGGTAGCGGCTTTGACCATCGTAGCTATCAATTCCGGAGTATTCAGTGCGCCTGTCGTGTGGTTAACATACCAGAAGCACTCACCACCGCCACCGGTGCCTTGATTATTGTTGTTATTATCCCACAACATGACAGGAATACCGGCAAAATACGATGCACGGCAGAGATACTCCATAAAGTACGTGCGGTATTTCTCGTCAGCAGCATTGGCGCGTGTCTCGCAACCGAACTCTCCTACGTAGATAGGTATATCCTTATCAATAAACTCTTTCTTAAGTTTATCGAAGAAGTTTCTCACATCCGCTTCGCCATTTTTAGCAGCCTTAGCTTCAGTAGCCGTATGACCCCATTGTTGAACCGTTCCTTCGGTGCAGAACTCAAACGGGGCATACGTATGGACAGCAACCATGATTTTATTAGCAGGGTCTTCCGGAATAGCGAGTACGTGCTTAGGACCCACCGTGAAGATATCCGAGGCGCAGAAAGACGGAACGCCTATCCAACGGTCAGCGTTATTGCCACCGGTAGCGCGAATCACATCGACCGCTATTTGATTCCACCGCTCCATGAGTTGACATAAGCCATTGTAATTCAGACTTCCCCACCCCCAGTTATCATCGTGAATCTCGTTGTAGGTCTCGAACATCAGCTTATCATTATCGTAGTCCTTGAACGCAACGGCAATCTGTTGCCACGTGGCTTTGATACGCTCCTCTATCGAATCGCGGAGTGCCATGTTTCCCAAAGCATGTACAGCATCCTGCCAATACTCGTCGTGGTGGGTGTTGACGAGCACGAACAGACCGGCTTCCACTGCCCAATCTACGTTCTGCTTCACCTCTGCCATGAAATTATCTGCAATCGCATAATTCTCCCTTACTTGCCAGTTACCCCAAGTGATAGGCATACGGAGTGTCTTGAAACCGGCATCAACCAAGCTTGTATAGAGGGCTTGTGTCGGTTTAGCACCATCCCAATAACCCCATTCAATACCCTTCGAACCATTATACTCGAACTGCTCGTTATAACTATCGAAGTGGTTGCCGAGGTTCCAACCAAAGCCTAATTTCTCTACGAGGTTATGAGCTGTGATTCCCGGATCAACAGGTCGTTCGCTCTCCTTGGTGGTAAAGTGCAACTTAAACTCGGGATTAACGCGAGAAGCGTCTTTGTATAATTGCACCGCCCCTTGAGGAATGATGAGTTCATAATCTTTCTCTGCCTCTAATGCCAAAGCAATCTCGATACCTGTCCACTCACCATTCATCTTCGGGGTAACGGCTGCGCCATTAAGCGTAATGGGAGTGTCACTCAATTTAATCATCATACCATTACCGAACATAATCGTAACGGACGTGGTACGGAGAATATCAACAAAAGCGCCCTCTTTGATGGAACAACTCTCAACATTGAGTGTAGTTTTAACTTCAGGCGATTCGGGTTCTACGGGTTTGGGTTTGCAAGAAACGATGGTTAGCAGACCTATGAGCGCCAACAGCGCGAAACGAAAAGATTTCATTTGTATAAAATTATTTTAGGGTTATTAAATTTCTTTTACTTTAAGGGAACGCAGCCAAGTCACGCCGTTGGAAGGTACGCTATCGTGGAAGAACAGCAGTCGTTTTCCGTTGACCACAATCACACTACAATGGGTCGTCCAGCCTACCACCGGTTCAAGCCATACGCCCTTGAACGTGAAGGGTCCGTAAGGGTTATTACCTTCAGCATAGCAAAGCAAATGAGTATCTCCGGTGGAATAGGTAAGGATATACTTGTCACCCTCTTTATGCAACCAACTGCCCTCAAAGAAGTGATGGATATCCTCCGCCAACATCCTCTCGCCGTTCTCGTTGAGAATAACCACTTCGCGGGGTTCCTCAGCAAACTGCAACACATCGTCCGTCATCTTAGCGATACGCGGGCAGATACAAGGTTCCGTACCTTTAGGCAAATAGGGAGCATCGGCTACCAAGGCGTTGTCTTTATAGAACTGCAATTGTCCACCCCAAATACCGCCCCAAATGCAGTAAATCGAGCCATCCTCGTCTTTGAACATACAGGGGTCAATACTGTAGGAACCGCGAATAGGATCGGCTTCGGGTTTGAACGGGCCTTCCGGATTATCAGCAATCGCTACACCAAGGCGGAAAATACCGCTCTTGTCCTTACCGCTATAGATAAGGTAGTACTTGCCGTCCTTCTCTACCACATCGTTATCCCACAGTTGTTTGCTAGCCCATGGGATATCGTCCAAGTCAAGGATCTTACCGCAATCCACGGCTTCGCCTTCTTCTATATTATCAAGACGCAAAACGTGGTAGTCACGCATAGCGAAATGATCGCCGTTGTCGTTCTCACCGGTATTGTTATCAATATCGTGAGAAGGATAGATATACACTTTTCCGTTAAAAACATGTACAGAAGGGTCTGCCATGTAGTCTTTGCTGAATAAATAACGTGTTTTCATATTATTTGGAATTTAATTGTTTGTTCATTTCGTCAATTTTCTCGTCGGTCAGTTCATAACGGGAGATAATGAACATAGCGAGCATCAGCAGTATCGCCGGGATGACGCAGACCAGCCAACGGATACCCTCTTGGGCAAGAGGCGTCTGAGTCTCCATGTTATTCATAAAATAAGCTCCGGCAGAGTTGCCGACAGACATCATAGCAAAAGCGGTGATGAAGAAGTAGGCTACAATACGCAATGGGCGGTTACGCACAAACTCCATCCACAAATCGGACACCTTAACATTCTTCGTAGCCTCCGCATCCATTACCACACGCTCCTTACATTGCGAGAAGCAGAACACAAGCAACGCGAAACCGAAGACCGCATAGATAAGCATTGCCACGAACCAAGCGGACGAGTCTTTAGGCAACGTGCTGGCACTTTCTGCCGTAGGTTGATACTGCGTAAAGGCGAGCACTGCTCCCGGGATAACACCACCCAGAGCCATACCGGCTTTGTAGAAGATTCCCGTCAATGCGTTTACGATACCGGCAATTCGTTTCCCGCTCGTATATTCGGCATAGGTGATGACTTCGGGAATGAGTGCCCACATATAACCGGTAGCCACAATCACACCGGTCGATTTGATAAACTGAGCGATATAGATAAGAACGATATTATCCGCTACCGAACCCACTTTGCTAATGACATACAGCATCGCCATACCCAAAATAGCAATGGAAAGGAAGATATAGAACATATTCTTCTTCCCCACTTTGCGGCGGATAGCCGGCACGAGCGGCATAAAGATAAAGGAGGGCAGCGAACCCAGTCCCATGAACAACGCCATCTTAATAGGCAGTTCTGCCCCCGGAGCCGCAAGAGCAGCCACGAGAATAGGAATACCGGCACTGACAGCCAGTCCGCCGCAGTTCGCCATGAACATACGGATAGAGGTCAGCACCGTTATCTCGTCCGTGTCGCGCGTAAGCGAAGAGTTGAGGGCACCGTAAGGCACATTAACCAGCGTATAGAGCATCGACAGACCTACATAAGTTACGTAGGCGTAGATGATCTTGATGGTCTCTGTCTGTCCCTCCATGCCGTTCCAGAAGCACAGAATAGCCAGTACGGTCAGAGGCAGACCGGCCAAGACGAGGTAGGAACGGTATTTGCCCCAGCGAGGGTGGTGTTTGTCAACGAAGGTACCGACCATCGGATCCCAGAGTACATCCACAAGGCGGACAACGAGGAACATCGTGGCAGCCACAGCAGGGGATAGACCATATATATCCGTGTAGAAAAAGAGCAGATACATGCATACGGTCTGATAAATCAGATTTTGCGCCATGTCACCGGAAGCAAATCCGATGCGCGTAAGCCAACTAAGGCGTTCGGGATTGTTTTTTGTGTTATTCATATAGTTTTTCGATATTGGTTATTACACTTTTAGGGTCATAGTTGCGGTCAAACAACACTCCGTAGTTGCGTCTTCCGTCAATAGGCCAATCGTTGAGCCACGAGTCTTTATCGCTAAGCCCCCACAACGTGACGCGGTCAATCTGGTGTTCGTGCCGTTTGTATATCTCGAAGAAAGTCAACCAGCGTTGGTCAATCGAGGCAGCCACGTCTTCGGGCAGTCCGTTGCGATAAGGATCCAGTTCGGGACGGTACTTGAACATCTCGCTGATATCGGCGCCACCGGCCAAGAACTCTTCGGGACGGGGCAGCACATTGATATCCAGCTCGGTGATATTGACTTTGACGCCGGTAGCGGCTAAACTATCCATCGCGTTCTCGTAGTCCGTGAGGTCGGGATAAGTGAGTCCGTTATGGCTCTGCATACCTACGGCATCAATGCGGATACCCTTCGTTTGGAAGTCGCGAACCATCTGACAAACCGCCAAATATTTGGCAGGTTTGGACATGTCATAATCGTTGTAGTAGAGTTCTGCATCCGGGTCGGCTTCGTGGGCAAAGCGGAAGGCGAGTTCCATATAGTCATCGCCGATGATCTCGCGCCATTTGGTGTCGCGCATCGTGCCGTCCGAATTCCAACACTCATTGCAAACGTCCCAACCGTAGATACGACCTTTATAGCGGCCTACGACGGTGGCGATATAATTATGCATACGCTCGATAAGTACTTCGCGGCTCACGTCGTTACCCTCTTCGTCGGTGAATATCCACGGAGCTGCTTGCGAGTGCCATACGAGGCAGTGACCGATGATGCGCATGTTGTTCGCCTCTCCGAAAGCGACCAACTTATCCGCATCTTTCCATCTCCATTGACCTTCACGGGGAGAGAGACTCTCCTCTTTCATGCAGTTTTCAGCGACGATAGAGTTAAAGTGGGTTACCACCATCCGGTTGGCTTTACTGTCAGAACGGTTAACGATTTTCGTGTTCAGAGCGCAGCCGATAGCGAAATGCTGCCCAACCGTCTGTTTGAGCGGAGCAACGGAAACGGCAGACTCTTGCTGCCCGCAAGCGGTCAAAGTGAGTACACTTGCCAAGGAAATAATAAGACTGTGTTTCATATTATAAATTGAATGTTTTTCTAATTTGGCTACAAAGTTACAAAATCTTTTGCACTTATGCAAATAATGCGCACTATTGCAACGATTTTGGATAAATTAGTATCAAAAAAACAGGGGAGGTCTTGCGACTTCCCCTGAATTTGTATAGCAGATGATGGATTACTCGAGAGTAATCTTATCAACTTGAGTCAAATCGCCATTAAGAACGATACCCGGTTGGAATTTACTGATTATTTCATCCGTCAAAACGATTTCAATAGCACCATTATGTGCAGCTAAGTCCCAATCACCGGCAGTAAAGGCAACAACTTGTGCAGACCAGTCGGTCGGGAATAATTGCACTTGCCAATAACCACCATCAATCGGAGTAATGTACATGCGCAGAATCTGACCGGCTTTCGCTCCAGCGAGTTCTCCATTATTCAAAACAGTAGGTTGAGCTCCCCAACCAGTTGCAATGAACGGACCGGTAGCCAGCGTAGTCTCCAACGAAATCGTCCAACGAACATAAACCTCGTTGAAGATAAGGTCAGAACCTTGGATGTGGAGAATATCACCATTACCATCTACGTGAGCGCGGAGATCTGTTAATAACTCATCCGTTAATACAATCGGAGTCTCACGATAGAGAATACCATCAGTGAACCAACCATAGATGTCCGTCGGAACCAATGCACCGTCACCGGTGGTCGTTGTACCATCAGGTAAGAGTTTCTTACTCCAGTCACCGAAGCACATTTGAGCTTGACCCCAAGTTTGATCTATTTGCGTGTAGCACATAACCAATTCAGCACCTGCGGGAACTTCAGCCATTGCACTTGCGGCAATATGAATCTTGCCATCATCACCCCAGCTGATAGGCAGAGCACCCTTCCACAACGAACGTTTTTGTTCGGTGTTAGGAACGAATGCATACGGATAGTCAATCGAACCATTCTCGGAAACGAGAGTGATAACCGAGTTCTTACCGGCTGCATCAGGAACAGCGATGTATAATTGGTCACCCATCTTGATGATTTGGCAATCTTGACCATCAATCTTAACGGTCGTCAGTTTGTCAATGTTAGCCACGGTGATAACCATCATCGTACCGGCCTTGATTTCAACTTCGGGATCCGGCCATTCTACAACGTAGCAGCACTCAGGAGCGTTGATTGTCAACTCAACGTCCGTCTCAACGGTCTCACCATTGTGCATAGTCAGCGTAACCTTACCGGTCTCAGCATTAGCATAAGGAATCGTGATGTTGAAGGTTGTTTCAGAAGCGTCAGCAGGCTCCAAAACAGCACCACCGGTCAGCGTAACAGTCTTAACGAGGTCAAGGTCTGTACCATTGACAGCAACGGTACCACCCATAGCAATCTCTGCGGGATTGAAAGCAGTAACAGCGGGTTTGAGAGTCTCGATAGTGAGTTTCTCATCTTCTACATCAATATTGGCGGTAGTCTTGATAACCATTGCACCCGTAATGGCAGCAGCCGGTACAGCAACGACAACTTGCGTTTCCGTAACCGAAATACCGTCACCATCAACGGTGATAGCATTACCCTTGATATCAACGAAGTTGATAGCGGAAACGATAGCCATGTCGGTACCATTGATAACAACTTCGCTACCTTCTCTTACATCGGTATTGTCTTCAACCGAAGCAACCTTAGGCAGAGCCACACCGATAGTAGCTACCGGAACGGCAATGCCGGAAGCAGCAAATACGTTGATGACGCAGTTCGTTACAACCTCAGGCATCGTGATTTCAATCTGAGCTCCTTCGTTGCTAACGATAAAGTCCAGCGTATCACCGGTAGAGGTAACAACATCAACAACTAAGTCTAAGTTTTCACCTTCAATGGTCTTCTTATCACCGGCTTTCACCTCAGTGAACTCAGCAATTTCAGCTACAGAAGGAAGAACAACGTTCAGCTTAGTCTCGGAAGGAATCTCTTGAGCAATCGTGTCACCGGTAGCAACGAACGATAAGGTAACCTTACCTGTTTGAGCTTCTGCGGGGAAGTTCTCAATCACAATGTACTTGCGATCATGCTCTTTGAACTTGGTAACCTCTACGCCTTCAGCGAAGATAACCTTCGTTACAAGGTTGAGGTATTCACCGTTAATCTTCAACGTTTGACCGGCTTTAACAGTAGCAGGCTCAAAGGCTTTGTCTTTGTCGAAACCAACAGGCTCGGTATAAGTAACCTCTCTCGAGCCTACGAGTTCAGTACCGTCATTGGCTTTCAAAACGACTTTACCAATCTTGGCATCTTGAGGGATCAAAGCCTTAACCTCTTCCTTGCTCACAGGTTCAACCGTTAATTCTTGACCTGCCAAGGTGATGGAAGCAATTTGATCCATACCGGTACCCATGAAGCGCATATAACCACCACGTGCTACAGGATTAGGTCCGTAAGCCACGAGGGTAACACCTTTCTTGTCAAGCGGATTTGTATTCAGTCTATCCGTCTTGCAAGAGGTGATGGTTAGGCTCGCCACTATGGCGAGACCTACCAACATCATAAATTTATTGAATGTTTTCATAATTCGTTAATTTTTAAGCATTAGGGCACTACACGAATATTATCTACAGCTACGAAAGCGTGGCAATCCTTACCCTGTACGCCGCCGTTCCATAAGAACATAGACATACCATCGAAATAAGTCTCGTCAATGCCACCTACAGCATTACCTTCGTGGTTGTACTTAAACTCAGTCATCGGAATAATAACGGTAATCCATTCACCACCGGTATCAAAGCTTCCACTGTCCTTCCAAGGCATATACCAAGCACGTGGGAACGCAGCGTCAGCATAATAACCGTTGTTTTGGTTCGTACCATCAACATACGATTTCGGGGTGAAGTAAATACCTAAACCTTGAGCAGCCCAAGGACTTGCCTTCGGAACACATACCTCAAATTTGAGCTTAAGTTCATCCCACTTGTGGCTTGCCAAAATAGCAGCAAACTCAGTATTCTCTTGCAGGTTCGGATAAACGGTTCCCCAGTTATCGCCGGGCCAGAAAGTGAAGCTCCAAGGACCTTCATCCCATACAGCACCGGGACCGGCAGACAAGTCACCTGTGAAGTAGATATACTTACCGTCAATCGGTTCAACGTCATCCGTTACACCGATGTGTGCCGTAGCGGGTTGCCAACCATTAGCCTTACCATAAGGAGTAGTCAAAGAAGCTTCATCAGCATCCCAGTCGAAGAGGATGTTGGTCTTGTCGTTGAAGTTAAAGTTACTCTCGCAGCTACCATAAATGGTTTTAACCATAATCTTACCGCTTGCAGTACTACCGGCAGGAACCTCATAGGTCAAACTCGTTTGAGTGAAACTAACCACCTTAGCAGCTTGACCATCAGGCATAACAACCTCTAACGGAACGTTAGGATCGTCAACAAAATAGTTTCCTTGCAGAACGCCTTGCTTACCGGGCAGAACATATTCACAAACAGTACCGGTTACGGTCGGTCCGGGAACTTCCACCTCAAAGGGGAAAGTAACGGTTTCACCATTCTTGGCTTTGAAGTAAATCTTATTCGTTACTTCACCGGGAATAGAGGCGGGAACTTGAACAAGCATAGTGTTGTAGGTGATAAAACTCGAACTCAAGATAGCTTTCAAGTCATTGAAATAAACTTCCTTAACCGAGGTCAAATTCTCACCAACAATGCAGATTACAGCTTCTGTGGCTGCACCCGTAATCAACGAGTCAGCAGCAGAGGCTTCGGTCGTGGTGATATACTTAATCACCGGCTGACCATCCGTCACAACGTATTTATAAGGGTCTTGTTTGCAAGAGGACATACCCACTGCAACCAATGCCGTAGCTAATACGATGCCAACAAATTTAACTATATTTTTCATTGTTGTTTAATTTTTAAAGATTAGAAAAATCGTAAGTGTACTTCGCACGTACATCCTCATTAATAGGAGCAACACCGGTAGCTAAGTTGCCGTTGAAGATTACGTCATCAGCCGTAATCGGCATACGGAACACAGCATCGGTAAGAGAAGTTTGATAAGCTTGTGGCTGAGCTCTCTCTTCATTGGTCGGATAACGGAACTCATCTTCACCTAAATCCCAAACCCAAGCGGCTTTGTTATTCTCATTACCCTTATAGGACTCATAGAATGTCTTATAGGTGTAATCCTTGTTCCAGTAATCGCCACGCTTTTGAATCTTCAAACCATCAATCGGGTTATTCAGAGCAAAATCAGCATTGTAGTAACTTACGCGAACCAAGTCGTACCAACGGTCACCTTCCATAGCGAGCTCTTTACGACGCTCCGTCCATACATCTTCAAATGTATAAGTACCGGCATCTTGATAGTCCTTGATGGAACGACGACGAACATCGTTCAAACGAGCAAGACCATAAGCAATGTCGCCACCACCAAGGACAGCAGCCTCAGCGTTAACCAAGTACAGGTCACCTAAACGGAGCAGGTGGGTAGCTACAGCACTCGTCATGTTACGAGCAGGAGCATAACCGAACATAGCTGTGTGGTCATCATAGTCGCCATAGCAGTGCTTAACGCAAACGAATGTACCCGTGTTGGAACCCCAACTTCCCGGCAGACCGAAACGTGCATAACTATCATCAAAGACAGCTTTGAGTACGTCCAAGCCACCAACGGTTCTCCAGAAGTGAGGATATACATCACCCGGAAGCATGTAAGTAGCGTGACGACGAGCGTCCTTATCAATGTCAGCACGAGTAGCAGGGTTATCCAGAGCGGTTACACCGAAGATCTCTTGCAAGTTAACTTGTGCACCTTTCCAAGCGCCCCAGTTATCCTTACTTTGACCCATCTCACCGAAAGCAAGGTCATTTTGGAACGAGTTCTGAGCCGTCCAACCGGAAGCCTCAGTCGTCTTACCGGACCACATCCAAGAAATGAGAGCCTCTTCGCTGATATTGTTCTCACCCCAGAAGATTTGTTCATAATCAGCCATCAAATGACGACCGGAATTATCAATCACGTCTTTCGAGATGTCGAACGCTTTCTTCAAATAGTCTTGATTCAGTTGACCGCTAACACCTGCCATAGTCAAATAAACCTTAGCCTCTAATGCGCGAGCAGACCAGTAGTCCACACGTCCGTTAGGAGCAGGGTTCTTCGGCAACAGCGTTTCAGCCGTTTCAAGAATCATGAGAATGTAGTCATACAAGTTCTCTTTCGTGTTACGATAAACTGCATTATAGTTACCTTCGTTAATCATATCAGCCGGTTTGTGGATAATGGGCACTTCACCATAAACACGAACCAAATAGAAATAAGCCATTGCTTTCCAAACCAATGCTTCACCAATGGTTTGACGTTTAATCTCCGAACTAGGACCTTTAGCGGCAACAATATTCTCAATCACAGTAGAGCAGTGACCATTCACAGACCACAAGGACTTAGACATATTCGTAGCATAGTCACCGGCAGCTTGCGGAGAGAGTTGTAAGAATCCGTATTGATCATCATGGTAGTTACCCGCCATGCAATCACCCATTGCTAAGAATCCACGTTGGAAATCATACCAAGGAGAGTTATACAAGTAGTTTACACCCATGATGCATTGTTCATCATTTTGGTAGTAATTACCTGTACTATAGTTATCAATCGTCGGACGGTTGAGGAAATCTTCGCAACCCGTTAACGAAAGAACGACAGTAGCAATAACTGCTAAATTAAATATCTTTTTCATAATCTTATCCTTTCTTTATTAGAATGCGATGTTTAAACCAAGAGCATACGTTGTCGGGGACGGATAACGTCCATAGTCAACGCCGAAGGACAAACCGGTAGCATCTTGTGCAGAAGCACCGACTTCAGGATCATATCCACTATACTTGGTGAATGTAGCCAAGTTTTGGATATTCAAATAGATACGGAAGTTATCAAAGTGCATTTTCTTGAGCACTTTCTTAGGCAATGTATAACCTAACACAACGTTCTTAATACGCAGATAACTACCATCTTCAACGTAACGGCTCGAAATACGGTCGTTATCGTTCGGGTCAGCATTAACAGAAGCACGAGGGTTCTTAGCGTCCGGATTCTTCACGCGAACGTTGGTAACATCGTCGTACCAGTTGTTAATTTGTACACCGGACGCGTTAACAAACGGATATTCCTTATCAGGATTGATAGGCTCCAGTTGAGCGCGGGTTGCAACCACGTCACGAAGTTGGTTCGTCCATTGAGACTTCATACTCGAAATAGAAGTATTCGAGTTAGCACTACCCATCTTCGTGTAGTTGAGGATTTGGTTACCATACGAACCATTCAAGAAGATGGTCAAGTCAACACCGAAGAAACGCAACGTGTTCGTCCAACCGAAGGTGAACTTAGGCAGCGGGCTACCGATGTTCGTCTTATCAAGCTCATTGATAACGCCATCATTATTGACATCCTTAAACTTCAAGTCACCGGGCCATACCGTATTACCACGGGCGAAGTTACCATCAGCAGGATGAGTCAGCGTCTTCGGGCTATTCATAATATCCTCAAGGTCTTGATAGATACCTTCTACCTCATAGCCATAGAAGTTGTATAAGCTCTCACCTACGAGGGTGCGGCTAACAACATCATCCCATTGACCTTTACCAACCAACGATGCGTTAGCGGTTCCGTCCAAAGCAACGAGTTTGTTGCGGTTAACGGATACTTGGATATTGCTCTCCCACTCCACTTTCTTACCGCGGAACGGATTGATATCTAAACTGATTTCAACACCTTGGTTGAGAATCGTACCGTAGTTACCTTTAGGAGCAGCTAATGCAGAAGAACCGTTACCGCTCGTTCCCATATAGGACGGCAATTGGAGGTCCATCAACATATCGTTAGATTTCTTGTAATAGTAATCGGCATTCAACATGATCTTGTCATTAACAAAACCAAGGTCGAGACCTACGTTGAATTGCTCTTGTTTCTCCCAGTGGATATACGGGTTAGCTAAGTTACTCGGACGATAACCAACGGAACTACCGGTAGCTGTTCCTGCACCGGTGAAGATACTGCTGATACCGGCACCCCATGCGAAAGCACCGATGTTAGCGTTACCCGTTTGACCCCAACCGAAACGGAGTTTACCGTTCGACCAAGCATCGCGGATAGGCTCAAAGAACTTCTCGTTCGAGAAACGCCAAGAAACGGCTACAGAGTTAAACGGAGCCCAACGGTTCTTAGGACCGAAGTTGGAACTACCATCATAACGGAACGTATAAGTTAAATAGTAACGCTCACCATAATTATATGTCGCGCGCGCAAAGGCGGAAACCATGGAAGTGGCACCATAACCTTGACCAATACTATAAGTGGTAGGATCACCTAATTGAATGTTCTGAACATCATCCGAAGGAAGGTTCGAAGAAGCACCACGGAGATACTCCCATTTGCTCAACCAAGCCTCTTGACCCAACATGATACTCCAACTATGACCGGCTTTATTGTCAGCATAAGTAGCATAGTTCTTAATCTGCCAATAAGTACTGTTGTTGTTTTGTTGAGAGATACTGTTGATCGTTTGTTTAACATAACCGAAGTCATACGTCGGAACAAACGTATTAGCCTTTGCAGACGATACGTCGAAACCGAAGTCAGAACGGAACGTAAATTGCTTAACGGGTTGAATCTCCAAGAAGATGTTACCCATCAATTTTTGACGTTTCAAGGTGTTACTCTTCAGCATAGCCTCAGCAATCGGGTTAACAGAAGCACCCGAACCTTCACGGCTACGGCCTACGAAATAGTTACCATCCAAATCATAAATAGGTTGATCCGGGTTGGCAGCCAAAGAATAGAAAATAATACCTTGCTCACCATCAGCCAACTTAATGTCTTCATTGGTGGTGGCATAAGTAGCATTCAAACCCAGTTTTAACCATTTGGTCAGTTGGGCATCGATGTTAGCACGTACGCTGAAACGATCAAAGGACGAACCAATAATAGTACCGTCTTGTTTCATATAAGAACCACTCAAATAGTAGTGTATCTTCTCTGTACCACCTTGTGCAGAAATTTGGTGTTGGTGTTGGAAACCGGTTTGGAAGATAGCATCCTGCCAGTTGGTACCTTCACCTAAATACTGAGGATTGCGATAGTACGTAGAAATACTACGACTCTCAATCTCACCTTGATCAGCCAAGTCACATTGGTATTGAGCATACTCGCGCAGGTTCATCATACCTAAGCGCTTGGTCTGCTGACTCCAAGCAACCATACCATCATAACTGAATTGTGCCTTACCTTCTTTACCGTGTTTGGTGGTAATAAGGATGACACCATTCGCACCTTGCGCACCATAAATAGCGGTTGCAGAGGCGTCTTTCAAGATTTCCATGGATACGATATCCTGCGGGTTTAAAGTGGCAATAGGAGAAATGGTAGAAACCTTACCATTACCCAGAGAGCCTAAACCATAACCCGAAGCGGAAGCACCGCTACCTTGAACGATCACACCATCAATAACGTACAGAGGCTCTGCACCGGCATTGACGGTACCTTGACCGCGGACGCGGATAGACGAAGACGAACCCGGAGCACCACTGGTCTGAACAGCCGTCACACCGGCAGCTTTACCGGCAAAGGCTTGGTCCAGAGAAGTCGTGATTTGGTTCTTCAAATCTTCCTCCTTCATGGAAACGGTTGCACCACTTAAGTCGGACTTCTTCATCGAGCCGTAACCTACGACTACCAGTTCGTCCAGAACTTCTGTGTTGGCAACCAACTTAACATTAACTACCTTACGGTTACGAAGAGCAACTTCTTGCGTCTCCAAACCCACGTAAGAAACTACCAGGGTAGCATTAGCATCAGCAACGTTCATCTCGAAGTTACCATCAAAATCGGTAACCGTACCGGATGTCGTTCCCTTAACCAAAATGCTAGCGCCAATGACCGGTTCTTCGTTCTCATCGACAACGACACCGGAGACCGTTACCTGAGCAAACAAAGCGGACGATACGAAAAGCGCCATCATTGTCATTGCAAAACGGGTAACAAGTTTGTTTTTTGTCATCATTTGGTAATGAAATTTTAAGGGTTAATAAAAAGGGTTAATTGTTGTTTTTAATATCTATTTGCTTGCACAAATATATATTGTCGATTTCACGCTGCAAAATTACTGCTTTTTTGCGACGTGAACGAATAGTTTGTTAACAAATAATAATACGATTTTTGCAAAGTCGAGTTTACAATTCTATTTTGGGCAAAAAACTACAAGAGAATCTTGTTCTTTTGGTACGTATTCCTAAACTGCGTAGGAGTAAAGCGCCTTACCTTATGGAACAATCGATTGAAATTACTTAGGTTATTGAACCCGCAATCGTATGCCACTTCGGCAATACTCTGCGTGGTATCCACCAGCAAACGAGAGGCATGGCCGAGCCTCACTTCCGTGATATATTCACTGATTGTTCGACCCGTACGCATCTTAAAGAATCGCGAGCAGCCGACCTCTGTCATCCCTATCAAATCCGCTAATTGACAGAGTTTTATGTCCTCCTTATAGTATGCCTGCACATAGTCTTTTATCTTTTGTACGCGACGCGAACCCGAGGGCGATCCCGTTTGCGAAAAACTACCACTGGATAGTGTCTTACAATCCTTATCTAACGATAATCGATGCAGCAACTCAAAGAATATAAGCATCTGCTGAAAAGAATCTTCTTCCTTAAGCAAGGACATCAGTAGCGAATAGATAGTTAGAATACCCGTTTGCGAGAAAGCGACTCCGTTTTTTGCCCGTTCAACAAGTTGGGCAATACTGGCAAACTGGTTCTTTTTTAACAATGCCTCCGGCAAACAGGACAACTCAAACTGAATGGTTATTTCCTGTATATCCTCCGCACTGCAATCCCCTTGTTGCCAAGAGTGCTCAATATCGCTTGTAAGAAGCACCAATTCAAGGTCCTCAATTTTCTCTATACTGTCCCCAACGACGCGCTCTACACCCTTGCCGCCACGAATAAAATTCAACTCGCAACAGTTGTGTTTATGGATAGGGTAAGAGAACTCTTTTTTATGCCGTTCTACAATAAATAAACTATCCTTCTCCGTCAGAGGAGCAATCTCTAATAAGACATTCTGTGCCATGGCAATAAGTTAAAATAGTATCATAATTGTTGTCCGAGGACATTTATTGCTTTGCCGTTTACCACCATTTTCACCCCATTTTCGCTCCAAATCTTCCGATTTTGACTCTTTATGGAGCACCCTATATCGTGCACTTTTTCGAGGTCTGTTTCAGACTTATCGACATACTTTGTCAGCGGCAATGAGCTCGTTTCAATCCGCACCTGTTTTTGCGTTCCGTCAGCCCAAGAAACATGCAGGTTCATTTCCCTACCAACAAACCAATAACCATCCCATTGAGCTTGGCTGAGTTCGATGCCGTTGATCGTCACCGTTGCATTCTCCGCGTCCTCAAACGTCAAAGTGATCCGTTCCGCCTTCCCTTGACCATAACGACTACCCATGTGTTTGACAAAAGCGGCAGGCCGCTGACGTAACCAGGTAATGGCCTTGCGATATTCGTCCGTATAATTGGGCCACCATTGGTTATACATCGGCCGATGGTATTTGGTATATTCCGGCTGAATAGCATTCACCATTGCGTCCAACATCGGCACCAAGCGGTCATATTGCAGGAAATCCCCCAGATAAACCAAAGCCCTATTGATATACTCCTCCCGATAGGTCTCGTCCTCCATGGCATAGCGGAAGAAAGCCGTATGCTCCGGCCGATTCGCCCAGTTATGTTCTTTATCGTAGTCAGGGTTATAGAGAAACTCAAACATATTGTAATCCGCCGACATATCGTAAATACCAAAACCATAGTCCATGTCTTTAGCCAGCAATCGCCAAACGGGCTTATAACCTGTCTCTGCATTCAACGGACGCCACCAAACGATGTTATTTCCCGGCCAATCGACATTGCCATAGAACATCTCCACGATCTCGTAATTAATAAACTCCGCTACATCAATCATCTTTTCGTACTCGGCATAACTATGTCCGCTTGTTCCCATAAAACCCTTCAATTCCGCCCATTGATTCCAATCGCCGACTTTGAGTTCACCCCAGTTCTCAATCATCGTGATATCCTCCAACTCGTTGTAGTTAGAGAAGATATGATCCTCATTACTGCGCTCACGGATGGTAAGGATGCCCTTATATTGACCATTGATGAACACAATCGTTGCACGGGAAGCCATCCAATCCATATCTTGATAGAGAGCCATGCTCTTTTGCATGAACGCATCGCGAAAATAAAGATAATCGAAATCGTTTCCGGCATTATGCAAAATGATCGATTTAAAATTCGTCAATCCCGGTTTTTGGTCGGGAAAGAACTCATACTCGAGCCTTTTCTCACCAAAACGCTTATTGGCATATACCGCCATCGACTTCAGTCCGAACCCACGGGAAGCATTACCGTGTACGCGCGTCTCGCATAATTGGTGCAGCACCGCTTCTTGTTTCGTTCCTTCAAAGAACTCAAGAGCCACAGGGCGACGCCAATCGAACTTAAAGTTCTCTTGCCAATCGACATAACTGCCCTCGACTAAGATACCGAACTTATCGTCATACCAGTATTTTTCGTCACCCACCAAGGAGATAATCGGCATATCCGTTTCGTGTCCTAAGAACAGGTACGACTCCGTACACGCCATTGGGCTGAGGTAGTCCTCGTGAAACAACCGTGCCCGAACGACTGTGGATTTATTGATATTGAGAAAGGTCGATTCCTCCACTCGCGTACCGTTTTCTTCCGCAGGCATACTGCCGTTGGTGGTAAACTTCAAATAAGTGCCTACCGGAGCATCTTCGGGGACACTGATTTTGATGGAGTGATAACCTTCTTTCGTATATACTTGTCCGGGGGTACTAAAGACCGGATCGGGCAGAATCTTATCCTTCTTATACACCTTGTCCTCGTTGGTAGCGTAGGGCGTAGCATGACGGAAGAAACCCACCTTGTCGTTTTCGTGCGCGCGCCCGTAAGATATATTAGGTGCGGGCATCTTCGGAATCTCAACGAGCGAGTCGATGGGTTCTTTGTTTTTGAATAGATACACGATACCATCCTTACCGCTCTCTAGACGGAAGGACATATGCCATGCACCTTTGTCCTCGTCCTTATCGCAATAGATAATCGCGTATTTGTGACCGGCAAGGGAATAGTTAGGTAAATTGCACGCTTTCTTCGCTTTAGGACCATCACCTAATTGGTAGTCTTTTAGATTGACGGCTTCGTCACCGTCGTTGTAGAGCTCTACCCAAGAATCGGGAAACTCGTTACTGTCATCTACAATGCCATCGATATTCGATTGCATGATCTCAGTGATTCTAACTTCACTGAACACCGCGCACGACAATGCGCAAAATAGTACTACTGCTAAACTGTGTTTCATGGTTTTTAATCCCTATCGTCATACCGCATAAGCGGAGACATCTTTGATTAAAAATGGGTGCAGTAGCTATTCTCCTTAGAGGCTCTAGTCAGCCCGAGTATACGAAAATAGCCATCCACACCCATAACGGAGTGAACAGCTAACAATCATCGCATACTCTTATTAATGGACTAGATTTCTAAGGTCTGATGATTAGTTGTCCTTACAATGTAAGTCAAATTTTGTGCAAAGATACAACAATTTTTGCAAATGTGCAAATAATTTTGATATTTTTTTGCATATTTGTCTAAAAAAGAGTTACAATGCTTGCAAGCGCGTTTGGTAGAGTTGAAGATAGTACGTTTGTAACGACTCGGACACAAAGGACGAACGCACCAGTTGTTGCACTTGCGGCCAACACTTTTGATATTTCTGTATAAGTTTATCTACCGTTTTAGATTCTATATGTAAAGTTTCTGCAAGAGCAAGGAAGTCATCTCGACCAATATTTCGCCGCTTATTATTAAGTTTCAGAGCTAACTCATCCTCCGTAGGATATACAATAGCGGCATTGATAAGGTCGTACGCCGGTGTAAGGCGCACCTTTCCTTTTTGAGGTTGGTAAAGCGAAAAATTCTTAAGGTGCATATCGTTATTCCCCGTTAAATAGCAGAATAACAATATATCTAAAAAATTGACAACATCCATCTTAGGCACTGACGAATAGCGCAAAATCGTCTCCCCAACCACCTCATAAGAACATTTATATTTATGCTCTGTCAAGCGATTCGTCAGTTGACAAAGGTCTTCCATCGCAATTTTGCTGCCATCTTTTGTCCGGTCTATCCTGCGTGTCAAATAACACAACGAGCCATCCGCCATACGTATCAACGTATGAGGTACAATATCAATCTTGCATAGTTGCGCTAAATGCATCGTTAAATCTTCTATTTCAGGTAACTCAGGGTAAGTATCCGACTGCGGTTTAAGGATATATTCTCCCCATAAACCGACAATAGTTAGACGCTGCAACCCTTCTGCTTGCTGCATATAGAGTGACAACTTAGGTTGAACTCCTGTCAATGTTGTTCGTTGAGCTATAATGTGAGATGCCAGCTCATCTAAATTATCACGCGAATATTCCAGCATCGGCGGCGTTGTCAGCCCAAAGAAACGACGGGCACAAGAAGCGTGAAAATCCCGTTCTCCGGCTGCCAAAGGCTGATAACAATACAAACACTTACACATCCTCGACCTCCTTTTCTCTAACACTAACAGCTCCTATACAATCCTTACAGCAAAGCAATAGCAAAGACATCCTGTCCAAAACACTGATGTCTCGGGTACGTAATGCCACATCCAACAACCAGCCTTCCGGAATCAACCCATCAAAGAAAGGAAAAAGAACCTCTTTTTCGTAAGGCTCCTTACGAAGAGGAAATGTTAAACTTATCGGACACGCCTCCGGATGCGACAAATAGGAATCAAAGTACTGAAAACGGTACATTTCATCCTCTTCCACCTCAGTTAATACACCCGCAGGAACATCTTCATAATAAACAACGGCTTCTCTCATATCGATATACTACTTAATTCACCGCATTAGGAACGGCAGTTAGCGAATAGTTGAAATAATCCAACAACTGCGTAACCTTGTCCATACGGAGTGTGTGTTTCCCTTGTTCCAAACTGCGAATAAAACAAAGCCCTACTCCGGACTTCATCGCCAAATCCTCTTGAGTAAGCCCGTAGGTCTTACGCAATGCTTTTACTGTAGTTGCTATATCCGTTTGCATATAAAAAAGGTTGATATTACATATATTATATTAGTTCGTATATAAATAATAGGTATTTTGCCTATTTATATCCGTTCGTATATAATTTCGGCTGCAAAATTACAACATTTTTTTCATATACGCAAATTTATTTGATATTTTTTTTGCTAAATGCTTGTATATATCAAAAAAAAGTCGTACCTTTGCACAATGAATATTCTTTTATCCATTCTTTGTTTCGTCGGGACACTATGGAGCGCAACGCCCATCGTGACAGAGACGGCCTCTAACGAGGCTTTTCCGTTGGTCGATACGAACCAACGAGTAGCGCCTATCTACTATAGCGAGAACGATTATCCCGTGGTAGCGATTAGTGCGCAGATGTTTGCAGATGATATCGAACGAGTAGCTACTCGTCCCGCCTCTGTCAGGCAAGCCAAACGGCTGAACCAACTCGAACGGTGTCCCGCCGTCATCGCAGGTACGATCGGGCACAGTCACCTTATCGACGAGCTCATCGCCAAAGGACTGATTAACACGGATAGTATTGCCGGCCGATGGGAAGCAAGTCTCACCACCACGATCGTTCATCCGCGTACCCGTCAGCCTTTGTTAGTGATTGCAGGTAGTGACCGTCGAGGCACGGCTTTTGGTTTGACGGCACTCTGTCGATTGATAGGAGTATCACCTTGGTACTGGTGGGCAGATGTGACACCGACAGTCAAAGAGGCGTTATACCTAACCAACGGCACATATATCCAACACGAGCCTTTGGTGCGATATAGAGGAATCTTCATCAACGACGAGCGCTTTGGCGGATGGGCACAGTGGGTGGAACAGTCTTTCGACAAAGAGACGGGACAAGTAGGACCAAAGGTATATGAGAAAGTGTTTGAGTTACTCTTGCGCTTGCGAGCCAATTACTTATGGCCTGCCATGCACAACGGTTCCAAAGCCTTCAATGCCAATAGCGAGAACGCCCGATTGGCTGACAAATATGCTATTGTGATGGGTTCGTCCCACTGCGAACAGATGTTGCGCAATAACGAGGACGAGTGGAAGAACGCCGGCATCTACGGCGACTTCAACTACATCACCAACCGACAGACGATGCTCAACTATTGGGAGGAGCGGTTGAAGACGAACGGCAAATACGAGAACACTTATACGCTCGGTTTGCGGGGTATCCACGACTATCCGATGGAGGGTGCACAGACCACCGAGCAACGCGTACAACTCATGCAACAGGCCATCGACGACCAGCGTGAACTCATTCGCCGTAACATCAACCAACCCATCGAGCAAGTCCCGCAGGTGCTTTGCACTTACGAGGAAGTGTTAGAAGCCTACCACGCAGGCTTACAAGTGCCGGAGGATGTGACGCTTCTTTGGTCGGACGACAAGCAAGGTTATACCCGTAACCTCAGCAACGAGGAGGAGATGCGTCGCAGCGGCGGTGCCGGTATCTACTACCACCTCTCCTATCACGGCGATCCTGCCAGCTGGATATGGCTCAGTCCTTTATCCCCTACCTTCGTGGCTACGGAGCTAAACAAAGCTTATCGGTACGGAGCGCAACGGATTTGGATATTTAATGTGGGGGACATCAAACCTGCCGAGAAAGAGATATCGTTTGTGATGGATATGGCGTGGGATATAGACCAATGGACTCCCAACCAAGCCCATCGGTATATCTACCACTGGGCAAGCGAGACGTTCGGTGCCGACTATGCCGATGAGATAAGCGCGTTACAAGCCGTCTATTATCGTTTGATGGCAAGCGGCAAGGAGTCGCATATTCAGTTTATCGAGTATCCCAAAGATGAGATCATTGCCCGTATCCACGAATGGAAAACGATTGCCGTTCGCGCACAATCCTTAGCACAGCGTATTCCTAAGACCCTAAGAGAGGCCTATTTTGAGCTCATCCTCTACCCCATTCGCGGAGCACAGATGCTCAACGAGATGCAACTGCTGTCACGGTTGAGCCTTCACCACGCCTCGCTTGGAGAGGATACTCTTGCACTGCAAGAAGGCGAGCGAGTAGTGGCACTTTACGACTCCCTCAACGAATGGACAAGGCACTATAACGAAGACATCGCCGACGGCAAATGGGAGCATTTCTTTAACTGGAGACCCTACCATTGGTACTACTCGGACACGTTGCCCCTTGACTATTGCACTCCTGCCACCATCCAAAGAGTGCGCCAAGCGCCTCAGTCGAGACCGATGGATGTAGCAGCAGCCCTCTCCGATACAGGGGCTACATTCGTAAGCGAGAAAAGCGGGGACATCGACCTCTGGATACGTGCGTTATCACCCGTTCGCCGGTTCTCTAAACTGCCCGAGGATAATGTCTTTGGGCACGTACAGTGCGGTGAGCAGTCTTTTGACGCTTCCGCTACGGTCATCAATAACGTATGGCACACCACTCAAATAGGACCCGCCTGGCACAAGGTCGGCACCCTCCATGTGAGCGAAGGCAAGAACACCTTGCGCATAACTCATGTTCCGTCCGACGCACGTATTGACGCTATCTATTTGGGGCTGTGTCCACCCTTCCCGGAGGCTCCTGCCCTGATTATTCCCCTACCCCCCTACTCCTCTACCCCCCTACACCCCTACACCCAAGACATCCCCCTTCACGTTGGGCGTTGCAGCCTCGAAGTGCGCACCTTACCGACGTTGCACCTCTATGAGGGACGCGGGGCACGATTTGCCATTCAGTTCGACGACCAACCCGAACAGGTGTTCGACATCCACGAGAAGGACTTCTCCGCCGAATGGCGACTAAACGTTATGCGCGGATATGCCACGCGCTCGATCACCGCTACTATCACGACGGAGGGAACCCATCGTGTACGTGTCTATCCCCTCGATCCGGGCGTTCAGATTCAACAGATACGTATCTACGGTTCGGCTGCGCCCACGCCACGCGAGCAACTCATCGCGCGACTGAGACATATCCAAAGTAAGGGGTATATGTACGGCCACCAAGACGACCCGTTCTATGGAGCTACGTGGGCATACGAACCCGGTCGTTCGGATACGAAGGATGCCGTAGGCGACTATCCCGGGATTATGGGCTTTGACTTAGGAGGTTTGGAGGTGGGAGATAATAAGAACCTCGATTCGGTGCCGTTTGAGTTAATGCGCGAGGAGATTATCCGCCAACACGAACGCGGAGGTGTCATCACCCTGTCATGGCACCCGCGCAATCCTAAGACAGGTGGCAATGCGTGGGACGTGAGTGATCCAAAGACCGTACATAGTATCCTCCCCGGAGGCGAGAACCACGAACTCTTCATCACTTGGTTACAAGCCCTTGCACACTTTTTTAAAAGCCTCTCCGCCTCTCAACCTTTCAGCCTTTCAACCCCTATTCCGTTTATCTTCCGCCCTTGGCACGAATATAACGGCTCGTGGTTCTGGTGGGGTGAAGGCAACTGTTCGGCAGAGGAATATAAACAGTTATGGAACCTCACGCAGGACTACCTCAATGAGCAACTGCCCGGGCAGATTGTGTGGGCAAACACTCCTAATCTGAGAACGGAGAACACGTTGGAACACTTCTTAGAACGCTGGCCCGGCGATGGGCGTGTCGACCTATTAGGTCCTGACGCCTATCAGTGGACGAAAGACGAATCACAAGCCAAACGGTTTTACAATAATGTCAGACGTGACTTAACGTTTATGTCTCAGTACGCCGCACAGCACGGCTTACTGATTGCTCTCACCGAATGTGGCAACAAGAACGACACCTACCCCACATGGTGGACAACGGTCTTGCAACCCGCCGTAGAGGGTTTCCCGATTGTGTATTTCCTCACTTGGCGCAACGCGCCCAAAGAGCATTTCGGTGCACTCCCCAACTCCACCTCAACGGCGGATTTTGTGCAGTTCTATAAGGATCCAAAGACATTATTTGTTCGTGACATAAGAAATCTTTAGATTTTTTTCTTTAAAATCATACTATTATGAGCATGGTCTATCATGGGCTCATATAACCGCTTAATCTAAAGTACGTTGAGCACTTGCTCTTTGATCTGTTCGAGCAAGTCTTTCATCTTCACTACGATGATCTGCATTTCAGACTGATTGGACTTGCTGCCTAAGGTATTGATCTCGCGACCCATCTCTTGGGCAATAAACCCGAGTTTCTTCCCTACACCCGTACCGTCCCCGCTCATCGTCTCGCGGAAATATTTGATATGATTGGTCAATCGTACCTTCTCCTCGGTGATATCTAACTTCTCGAGGTAGTAGATCATCTCCTGCTCCAAGCGATTGCTATCGATGCGCTCTTTCGTTTCCTCCGCCAGTTTATCGAGGTTACTGAGTAGGTGCTCGCGGATATGCTCCACTCTCCCTTTCTCCAACGGTTCCACCTCCGCCTTGAGGTTCTCAATCGCCGTCAGCTTGTCCTCAAACATCGCTTGCAAGGCTGCGCCCTCCTGCGTGCGGAAAGCGTCAAAGGCGTCGATAGCCTCCGTGAGGGTTTCCATCACCAACTGAGCTAACGCAGGGTCTAAGGTAGCCGCGACCTCCTGACTCTCCGCCTTCGTCACCGCCGGCAGACGCATCACCGCCCCTACCAAGTCTGCCGAAGCAGGGATACCCAACTCGGCTTGCAAGTCCGCCAACTGTTTGTAGTAAAACTTAAATGCCTCTGCGTTGATGGGGGTCAGTCCTTCAGGCGTAGCCGGTCCTTCAGCGCAGCGGTCCTTCAGCGATAGCGGTCGGTCGACGATGGAGACCGTCATATCCACTTTGCCGCGCTCGAGACGAGCGGCGATGAGTTGGCGCATATCCAACTCTTTTTCGGCTAACAATGCGGGCATACGGCAATTCAAATCCAAGGATTTGGAGTTCAGTCCGCGCAACTCGACGGTAAGCGTCTTATCCTGGTAATCTCTTACGGCCTTACCATAGCCGGTCATTGATTTTATCATAGTGAGTGCAAAGGTACTACATTTTTTGAATATACGCAAATATTTCTTACAAAAATTTGCATATTTGAGAAAATTGTTGTAATTTTGCAGCGGAAAAGTGAATGCAATGACACCGCTTGAGGTCTTAAAGAAATATTTCGGTTACGAATCCTTCCGCCCGTTGCAGGAAGAGATTATCGGTTCCGTTCTATCGGGACAGGACACGCTGGCATTGATGCCTACGGGCGGAGGCAAGTCCTTGTGTTTCCAGATTCCCACGATGGTCAAAGCCGAAGCGGGTCAGCCGTCCTTATGCCTCGTCATCACGCCGCTTATTGCCCTCATGAAGGACCAGGTGGAGAACCTCAAGCAGCACGATATCCTGGCGGCAGCCATCTATTCGGGTATGAGTCACGACCAACAAGCAGCCGCCTTGGATAACTGTCAGTTCGGACCCTACCACTTCCTGTATGTCTCCCCCGAGCGGTTGGAGAATGAGGATTTCCGTAAACGCCTCGCCCAACTGCCCATCAGTCTCATCGCCGTGGACGAAGCCCACTGCATCAGCCAATGGGGATACGATTTCCGTCCCTCCTACCTGCATATAGCCGATATCCGTCAACTCATCACCTGTCCGCTACTAGCCATCACCGCCACCGCGACCCCGAAGGTCGTCGAGGACATCTGTGAGAGGCTCGGGGTGATGAAAGTCTTCACGCAGAGTTTTGAGCGGAAGAACTTACAATACGTAGTGAGGAAGACGAACGATAAATGGGGCGAGTTACAGCATATCCTATCCAAGGTGCCGGGTTCGGCGATTGTGTATGTGCGCAACCGCAAGCGGGCGCAAGAACTGGCGGAAGCCCTGCCTGATGCGGACTTCTACCATGCGGGACTCACGTCGCTCGAGCGCAGCGAGAAACAGCAGGCGTGGAAACAGAATAAGACGCGTATCATGGCTTGCACCAATGCCTTTGGCATGGGTATCGACAAACCCGATGTAAGGCTCGTCGTACACTTTGATCTGCCCGATAGCCTGGAGGCGTATTTCCAAGAAGCCGGACGCGCCGGACGGGATGGGAAGACCGCCTATGCGGTGTTGTTATATGACGTGACGGATAAGCCGAAGATGCGCAAGCGGGTGACGGATAACTATCCGACCAAGGAGTTTATCGAGGAGGTCTATCACAAGACTTGCGATTACTTAGGCGTAGGTGCCGGGAGCGGACTGGGTCACTCGTTCGCTATCCACATGGAGGACCTAATGCACGTGATGTCCCTGCCGTTGCTGCCTACCTATGCGGCACTGCATATCCTCTCGCAAGCGGGGTATATCGATTTTGAGGAAGACCAAGAGATGCGTGCTCGCGTACAAGTGAAGATCACCACGTCGCAGTGGCGGGAATATGGCCTATCCGAGAACGAACAGGCGCTATTAGAGTCGCTTATGCGGCGATATACCGGCATCTTTGCGGGGCTGCAATATATAGATGTAGAGGCGGATAGGCTGAAAGGCAGAGAGGCGGATAGGATCTTAGGCAGTTTGGCAGCGAGGGGAGTGATTACGTATATCCCGCGTACGGTAGCGTGTCGCTTCACTTTTGTTCAGGAGCGGCAGGAGTCGATCTTCCTTCCGAAACGGGTATATGAGGACCGCAAGGACCAGTACGTGGAGCGGCTGAGTGCGATGGTTCATTATGCGGAGCAAACCGAACTCACCCCCAGCGAGGTGCTGCTGCACTATTTCGGGCAATAAATGCCACAAAAAGTGCAGGAAGCACGGTGCGAGGGTTATTTATACCAATTAAAGTGGTAAGCGAGTTTGAGACCGAAGTCCACAAATCCCATTTTTTTAGTCCACGTATCGGTAGCGGAGAAGATGGTTACCTTGGAGGGAACAGCGGGTGTCACGGCCACGATACCGGCTTGGTCGGTAGCGTTGTCGTTCTTGTACATGCTGTACAGGCCGCCATTCACGTACGCGCCCAAACCGAGGGAGTTACCGTTATTGAGTTGCCACTCGTACCCCAACTCTGCCCCTAAGGTGATGTTGAGTTTGAGGCGGTTGTTGGACTTGCCCTTACCGATGAGTTGTTCATCGGTAGCGCGACCGGTGATATCCTCGTTACGAACGGTTACGTCCGTCTGTTCGAAATAAGCGTTGATGGTCGAGTTCTCGACGGTTTGCTTGTAGGAAGCATAGACGGGCAATAGGAGTTTCGGACCTGCGTTGAGGAAGAATCCTTTTCCGAGGACCATGGAGAACATCACGGGTATTTCCAATTGGAGTTGGTAATCTTTCTCGCGGAGGGCACCGACGGTCACGTCGTACTGTGCTTTCCAGCCGTCGGGATCGGTCAAGGTATATTGCTGATGCGAGCCGTTGCTCCTGAAGCCTGTTTGTACATAGCCTAAGGTAAGGCCGGTCAGGATACCGAACTTATTATCGTTCTTCTTGATCCAGTAATGGGCATATTGGAGGTCGAGGAGCGCGTCAAAGCCGAATTGTCCTTTCGCGTCAGCGACGGTTTTTTGCAGCAGCGATGCCGCACCGATGCGGGCACCTATCGTCAGACGATTGATGGCGGTGGTATCCGTAGCGGTCGTATCAGCGGCGATAGTATCGGTGGCCACAGCGATAGTATCGGTGGCTATGGCGGTGGTATCGGCCGTTTGTGCGCTAACCCACATGGAAAGGGTCAGCAAACTAAGAATAATGATGGTCTTTTTCATAATGCTTTTCCTTTCTATTATTGGTTAACGATAAACTTGAGGGTGGTAGATTGGTGTGCATTCTCAACGTGCATGAGGTAGATTCCGGAGGTCTCTTCCGCATTAAGGTGGAAGGTCTCGGTGCCTTGCACGCGGAACGAGCGCATCGCACTTCCCGCAGCGTTATAAATCACGATTGTGCTCTCTTGTGTAGCGTCGAGGTTGCTGAGTACCATCGGTTCACCGGCGCCGACCATCGTCGGAGCGAGGGTGAGTGCACGAGCCTCCGTGCCGCAGTGCAACGTGATGGTGCGCGCCTCAGCCACACAGGAACCTAAGGGCGAGAGGTCGATGCCTACGAGACGAGCGTAATAGTCACCCTCCAGCGGTTGACCGTTCGTAAAGTAGTAGCCGGTACCGAGGAAGATAAATCCATTGACTCTCTTTTTATACCAGTGTACTTGGTCTTCGGTCGGTTCCATGTCGTATTGTTCGCGCAATTGCTTGCGGTCGATCATGAGCAACCAATCGTTGTCCTTGGCATATGCGGGTAAGTCATCCACCCAGGTAGGACTCTTCTCTACGTGCAGCGTAACGATCGAGTCGCAGCCTACGGCATTCGTGGTCTTCCATGTCGCGGTGTTGGCTACCCATTCTCCGTGCCAGAAATACGACTCATACTGGCATACATACGCTGTCGTATCGCCGTAGCTGGGTTGCAGCACGGTGAGGTGCAGGGTGACGATGGAGTCGCAGCCGGCAGCATTGGTCGTGGTCCATGTCAGGCCGTCCTTCGCCGCCTTCCCGTGCCAGATCAGTCGTTCGCCTTGGCAGACGGTAGCGGTGGTATCACCCGTAGTGGGGAGAAGTTCTATGACGTGCAGTGTTACTACAGAGTCACATCCGGCTACATTCGTAGTCGTCCATATGGCGCCCTCTACACCCGGTTGACCGTGCCAGATAAACTCTTCACCTTGGCATACATAAGCAGTCGTGTCACCTGTGGTCGGGAGCAAATCGATTATGTGCAGTGTTACTACAGAGTCACATCCGGCAACGTTCGTGGTTGTCCATGTATCACCATCTACGGCTATTGTACCATGCCAGTAGAAGTCATCACCTTGGCAGACGTAGGCAGTCGTATCACCCGTAGTCGGTACGCATGGCGGTACGGGGGTATACTCCGTCAGCGTGAGGACAACGATACTATCGCAGCCATCGGCTTTGGTTAGGGTCTCCGTATAAGTTCCTGCCTCGGTGAGTACCTGGCAGTTGAAGATGTACTTACCTCCTACGGCGACGCTGTCGGTGTATTCGACGGTGGTGTCTTTGCAAGGCGGTACGGGAGTGTACTCTGTCAGTGTGAGTACAACGATGGAGTCGCAGCCGGTCGCGGTAACGAGGGTGTCACGGTATTCACCGGGACCATCTAATACTTGGCAGTTGAAGATATATTTACCTCCAACAGCTATGCTATCACTGTAAGGGAACTCGGCAGGTGTTCCCCAAGTTAGGTTAAGGGAATATTCCACCCCGCCGATATCGACAGGTACGCCGGCTTGGTCGCCGTCGGTTCGCTGGAACACATCGCAGCCCGCCAAGAACTTATCTGCTTGGCAGACGTGTGCTTCCAAGACGGGGTTGCCCGCCATAAGCGAGAGGCTGATGAAGCATCCGATTGCTATAAGTAATTTTTTCATTGTTGTTTATTTTGGTGCAAGGTGCACGATGCACGATGCACGGTTATTCATTTTTCAATACCGCAAAAAAAGCGGCAAAATCGCTAATGGATTTTACCGCTACTTTAAAATACTATAAGGAAAGGTAATTACTTTATCAAACTCGTGAAATCGGACCAATCTTCCACCCTATATCCACGAATGTCGCGCACTGATTTACAAAACCAATCTATTTGTTTAAGATCCATGATAGCCTTAAATATGGTCGATAGGTCATTGCTATCTGTCATGTAAGTGCTACCCTGGAACCAATAAAATCCATCCTGCTTCAGGATGCGCTTAATTTCATAATACGCCGGATTATAAGGCTTACCATAATTAGCCTCTAAATCCGCAATGTTCATATCAAAACTAAGAGCAAACATTAGGCAATAGGTCTAAAAAGATTAGCTACTCCGAAGAAGATGTTCCCATCAGATGTCTTCGCAGAAATGACAGTTCCGTTGTACGGATTATTCTCCACGTCAATAATATTCCCTTGAATCCAATTGGATAAACGAGTTAAATCGGGAGAGATAAAAACATTATCACCTAATTTCATAAGAGTTATTTTTAATAAATCGACTGCAAAGGTACAACTTTTTTTCCATATATGCAAATTTTTCTGCATAATTTAACTAATTAATGGCAAAAATGTCACTAATCAGCGGTAAAATCCAATATTTCAAAGATCACATCCCCATATTCGGGGGAATTTCGCAAAGCGAAAGGCGGCGTCCGAATATTTCAAAGATCGTTACTTCGCTTCGGGTTTATTGCAGAACTCGTACTGCTCGCCGTTCACATACAGGAAGTAGTGACCGGCGGGTTGAGCGGAGAGGTCGATTGCTTGATAAACGGGTACCGGAGCTACATTAACCACGGTATCGCCCGCCATCTTGGTGATGACGATATTGTCCGAACCTTGGTTCTCGTAGATTTCTACGTGGTCGAAAGTGGTGCAGATTTTGAACTCAGGCTTTACAATCATAAAGCGAGTGTCGTTTTGTTCGTTAGCAGCAGCGGTAAAGACATATTCAGTAAATTGGTTAATAATCGTTAAGGAGTCGTTAGAATTATCTTTGAGATAATACGTAAAATCACCCTCCAATCCATGCTGAATCTCCGAGAAAGTGAACTTCATCGTAGCAGCATTATCGGTCTTATTCCAAAAACCAATCGGCAAATTTTCGAGTGTGTTATTGAAATAATCCGATTGTCTTCCATCGGTAGTTATACTATACACAAAGATATCCCCTCCTAAGGTGCCTTTGATAACATCATAGCCATTCTCAAAATCTTCCGTAAAATCTGGCGACTCAATTAAATACGCATAATCAGATCTTGTTGTATTTGTATTTTGCAGATTAATTCTTATGCGATTGAACGCAGGCGTTTGTGCCATCGCGGAGATGGTCATCACAAGCGCAAATAATATACTAAACTTTTTCATAATATTAACAATTTTAAACAATTTTGGGAGCTTGTGGTACGCCAACTCCTCCATGATCTTTCTCTGGACTTAAAACGGGAATATCTTCTCCAGACGTGCTGCAAATTACGCTCATCTGTGCAGCCACCTCATCGAGGTGGCACACAGGGCTTACATATACTTTATTCATATTATTCATTATTTTATTGATTATTAATTATTTAATTACTTTTACGCCATTGACCATATAAACGCCTTGCGGTAAGCGGTTCCACTCGGTTACATTGCCAAAGTAATGACCTGTTACGGAATAGATACCTTGTGCTTTCGCGTTACTCTTCAAACCACCAATAGTGGTCGGAACTTTGTTCGCACGCGTTACGAGGAAGCGGTTATCATTGCTTTGACCAGCCTCTGCGAAGAAGGTATAGGTGTTACCCTCGCTCATTTCAACAGATTCGCCCGTTACCATATCGGTCAGCACGAAGTTGTCGCCTTGTACTTCGTCAAAGCTCATCGTGTACATCGTTTGGTCTGCAGCAGCTTCGAAGCCAATCATCGTACCTTCGATATTGCTATTGAAGAGTTCAGATTGACGACCTGTAGTAGTTTGAGCATAGATGTTATATTGACCTTTGGTCATATACTTCACAACATCATAGCCATTCTCAAACTCGGAGGTAAATTCATCGTTCTCAATGAGGTACAAACCATCCTTCGAACCATCGGCTTCTACATTGATGTGAACGCGAGAGAAGTTCATGGCTTCGTGTTTCGGAGCAAAGATAGGACGATTGCCTAATGCGCAGTTATAAACGGCATCTTCATAATCCATAGTGTTTTCTGCTGGTGTAGTATTATTGTTCAAAATGAAGAAACCGTTCATCGAAGGAATTACACGGAAGTACGGAGCATGGAAACCTTCGAAAGCACCTTTAGCCACTCCTTCAAAGCGACCGTTTTTCGTGTCGAACATATAAACGGTAGCATTCACAGCATCGCCAAGTTCTGCTTCTTGTTCTTCTAATAACGTTTGAATATCAATTGGAGCGGTATAGGAGTTCGCGAAGAAGTTATATCCGCGAGGTTTAAATTCCATCTTCTTATCTGCATTACCGACCATCGTTCCTTTGAAGCGATAGATAACGCCGTCTTCTGAATTGTTGGCGATAGACATTCCTTGGAATGGAGCGAAAGCCGCTATAGTTTGATTCACCCATCCTTGAGTAAAGTCCCAAGATTGCAAATATGTGCCCGTTGGTTGACCGGCTGTTACAGGAACTTTCTCCCAGTTTTCGGCCTTGAACTCGCCAGCATTCAATTTCAACGGAATACCAATGTAGTTCCAGAAGTAAGTACCATCATTGTTCTTATGTGCATTGGTGCGAAGTTCGATAGTGGCGAACACTTCCTTTTGCGTTGGGTTCGCGGGGTTGAAGAGCATTACACCTGTACCATTTACGCCATCATCTTGCAAAACGATGTCCAAATTGGTCAAGTCATTAGCCTCACCGACGGATAACTTACCACCGGCTTCTACAGTTACTTTACCTAAAGCATCATTATTACCTTTTTCAACACTCAAGATTTCGCCAACAGTAAGGCTGCTTCCTGTTTTTACAATCAAGTCACCTTGATTACCATCATCTCCACCCTTTACAGTTACTTGATTGGCAACAGCATCCGTTGTTTTACCGTCTTTACCGACAACAACTGTTCTGCCTTCAATAACTACATCATCAGAAATAGTCGGAATCATATTTTCTGTACCATTTGTCCAAGTGTCGTTCTCTGACCAATCGAGACCTAATCCACTATCTTCAGCATCTGGATTAACCGAGATATTTGCTCCTGTTAGTCTTCCAACGGTATAAAGATAGCCTAAGTCATATGTTGTTTTATCTGTATTTGTGATAACATCTAATCCAACACCTAAGATAGTAGCATTGCCTTCTTGAGGATCATCACTAGGACAAGGCTCTGGTTTATTTCCTCCTCCTGGAGGTGTTCCGTCACCGCCACCAGCAATTAGGCCTGATGCAGCGCGTTTTGGTGCAGAAGCAGGCGTTCCTCCACGAACGATATAACCCTCAGGTACAGGACGATTATTGAACACACCACCAGTTACTTCAACTATTCCTTGAAGTCCTGCACATTCCAAATATTTCGTATTGAACACTGAGTTGGTCTCACCCCAGATACGGCCACCGGTGATGTTGATAGATCCCTTATCATTGTAAACTCCATAAGTACCACCCTTGATGGATGCAGAACCACCAATAGTCATCATGGTTTCGCATCCTACATTGACACCTTTCTTACCACTGATGATGGTTCCGCCGGTGATAGCGATTGTATATTGAGTGCTTGTAACTCCGATACCAGTTGTTTTTGCATCAATGTTGCAATCCGTAATAGATATCTTTCCCGTTGCAGTAGCACTGCCGCCAATAAATATACCAAAATCTCCTTCAAAATAACCACCTGCAATAGTCATTGTTTGGTTATCTTTCCATGTACCTAAATCAAGTGCTCTTTGAGCCTCACTAATAAAGGTAACATTATCAACATCGAATTCTTTAAGAGCCATCTGATTTGCCCAAATCCAACCTGCTTTTCCGTAACTCTTGAATTTTGCGTTAGCAAGAGAAACGGAACCAAACGCATCGTAAACCAACAATGCATTACCATAACCTACGTTACTACTACTATATTTATCAGCAGTCGTTTTGTTTTCAAACGAACCACCGGTAATATTCATAGTGTTGTATTGTCCAGAAGCAGCTACACAAGCCCAGTTGTAATTGCCAGTATTCTTGACAGAATAATCAATAGTAAAGTTACCTTCCTTGATAGTCAATGTAGAACCATTGCTATTAATTGGGGCAAAGCAAATCAATGCCAATTTATTGGTTGTGGGTTTTCCTGCCATCATACTGAATTCGCCTCTATTTATCGTGATATTTGCTCTATTGTAACCTGCACTTGTCGTAGAAATGATTGAACCATCTTTCGATACATTTGACGAACCAACAAAATTACCATTGTTGACAATCAAAGCATAAACATCAGTATTTGTGGTACTATTCATATCTATAACTGGCTTTGTCCCCTCAGCAGTAAAGTTACCGCCATTGATAGTCAAAGTGCGACTGCCACTGAACTTAATAGCAGAGCCATTGCCACCATTGATGGTGCCTTGATAAACACCCTCTTGGAGTGTTCCATTAATCGTAACATCCGCAGCAATGGTGACATTACCCGTCAGTGTGCCGGAAACAAGATTCAGTGTAATATTCTTTGAGATAGTCACACTTTCCGTAGTATTACCAATCAAATTTACTTCGTCACCTGCTTGTGCTTTTTTGATAGCATCATCCAAATAGATAAATTTCATTCCGTTCCACTCGGCAACAAAGGCAGAGGAAGAGGCAACAACATACGCTTCTTTACTGTTTACAATTGTTGCAACAACATCTAAATCAGACTGCTTGTAAGTATTCAACCAACTATAGGTTGCGTCATTCTTTTTGAAGGAACCACCTTTTACAACAGAAACAACACCAGAAACATCGGCACCGACAAAGTTTCCATCTACGATATTCAATGTGCCAGAAGTGCGAGAGAACGTAACTGTATTTTTTACCGTCAAATCCTTGCTCCCAACATTCATCGTACCACCATCAACAGTAAAGGTACATCCGCTATAAGTACCTTTGAGGATATTCATCGTACCAGCGTGGTTGTTGAAAGTCATATTAGATCCGCCATTGGTAGCAGTGGTATTAACGCCATAGTTCAATGTTCCGTAATTGTTGATAGTAGCATTATCACTCCAAGTTATCGTTCCTGAAGAAGAAATACCTATAGTGGAATAGTTCGTAACCGTTGTATGCGTAGTATTCATAAACAATGCATAATCGCTATTCGCAAAAGTTGTATTTGCGTCAATTGAGATAGATACATTTGTAGCATTTGATTGATGTGATTCAATCGCATATTGTTTAGCAGCATTGCTGAAGGTAATATTTTGGAAATCAATAGCGCAATTATTCTCAATAGCTATAAGCCCATTATTATTGCTACCTGTTATCGAACCATTTTTGATAATAGAGGTATTGGAACCTTCACCCATAGACAAACGGTAATCGCCACAATCTAAAGTACCACCATTTAAGTCAAGAGTCACACCCGAAGCGAGGGTGGCATCTTGGCTCATAGTCAAGGAACTTCCCTCTCCTACAAATTGAATAGTAGAACCGGCTGTTGCTCCTCCGAATGCATTTTCGAGAGAAGAGCAACCGGTAATAACGTCATCTTTAATTATATTTGCAACAGGAACCGCACTTCCTGCTTCAAAAACGTACTTTCCACCAGTGTGCGAAGCTTCCGTCGTACCAGGATACAATGAGAACTTTTCGGTAGCTACTAAAGCTTCGTATGCAGCTTCACATATCGTTCCAGCTTTCATTTGAATAGTACCATTTCCTGAATAAGAAATACCACCAAGAATTTCACCGCCTTCAATGACAATTGTACCTTCGTTAGTGATGTTGATTGTACCATAACCATATGTTTCTTTAGTATAATTCATAACAATGCTAAGATTCATCGTGGCATTGGCATTGTTCTTAACCTCAAGAACAGGAAGTTCTGGAAGAACAGCAGATTTCCTTCCTTTAGTATTTATTGTAGTTGTTAAATTACCCGAGTTTTCAACAACAGGGATGTAATTTGTATTTGATGTAGTAGAAGAGTAGCCACATCCGTCAATACTAATCTTGCTAATATTTACCGTTCCTTTGGTTAATATCTTATTAGGTATGTATCCGTTACGACTTGTTTTTTCATACGCACCTCCGGTAGATGAAATTGCCACTATGTCGTTTACTGTTTTAATCTCAACATTTTCCAAAGTTAATTCAGAACAAATACCTAATTGGAAAGGAACAACAGAATTTTTACAATCTATCACTCCTTTTGTTGTGCCACCACTAATAGTGAAGTTAGAGGCTTTATAATCATCTGCGAAAAAAGGAGGACAATACAAATTGGGCATTACCCCTCTTATATCAAACATCCCATCTTCATCAATCGTCAGAGTATGATTGTCCATTTTCAAGATGAACGATTGAGAACCCTTAGAACCTTCATCAACTGCAGTGCTAACTCCCGACCATTTCAAAAATCCATCTTTCATCATTTTTACCACATGAGAGAGAGACCATAAGTCTTGTTGGTGTGAATCATTACAAACATTATCAGGGTCGAATATGGGTGGATTTGGATATTCTACCACGGTACTCGTAAAACCATCAAAGGCAAACCAAATATCCTGCTCCCAAGTCTGACTCTGCTGCCCATAAATTGTTCCACTTGATTCTGTTTCTTCGCTAAGATAGGAATACCAATACGGGGTATCTGCCCACATACTTCCGCTAATCAGCAGTCCGACTGCCATTAGCATAAATAATGAAAATTTTTTCATAATAAATGAATTTTAGTTAAACTTAAAGTTATTTATATTTTAGTTCGTTTCTAACTCACTATATATCAATAAATTACGCCCCCCCCCGTTTTTATTTCGGGAAGGGCATATATTCTCCATTCAAAAATCGCTGCAAAGGTACAACTTTTTTTTGATATATGCAAATTTATTTGCAATAAAAAAGGAACAATTTCACAAAAAGTTATATTTTGCTAATTTTAGGGGACAAAAAAGCGATAATATCGCTATTGATATTACCGCTAAAGAGTTTATACCTATATTTTACTACTTTTTTTGCAGAATAGATATAAATTCCGACAAATTAATCACATCCACTTTAGGGAAGTCTATCCCCTTCAATGCTTCAAAATGCGAGTCTTCCGTTACAATATATTTCGCATTGCAAGCTAAAGCACAATCCACGAACTTATTATCATCAGGATCAGATGTTATAAGATTATACCTAAAGAACGCATCAATTCGTTTTACATGCGAGCAGTTAAGCAAGGTGTTAATCAGAAGATTGGCTAACTGTTCATTCTGGAAACAATCAATTACTTTCTCTTGATACTCATATAAAATATCTTCCGTCACACACAAGGTGTAAGATCCCTCCAACAATTTATCCCAAACAATTTTAAGTGGTTTTTGTGTAAAAGCCACCTGCAAAATCACATTAGAATCTAGAACTACATTCATAATCAATACGGAGTACGGAAGTGCCTATTAGCGCCCTCGGTTATTGCAGCTTCAGTTAGTTCTCCGGACGCGTAGAGATGCTCCTTCATTTGATTAAACTCCGTAAGATAGAATTGCTCCAACGCAACCTTAAGGCGTTGTTCAGCAGCCTTCGTTGAATTAAAGTTCAGCATACTTACCAAATGTAATTGCATCGGATTTAACCCGAATTGTTGAGATGTGCGTGCTACTACAGGAATCATAATTTTAATTGTTTTTGCAGTTTTGCGCTGCAAAATTACGGATTTTTTTTCATATACGCAAATAAATTTACGTTTTTGCAACAAAAAATGCGCACTTTTTGCAAAATGCGCATTCTTCTCCCCCGCCTCTAACCGTCCTCTATCACTCAACATCCACTCGGTTTCTGGTCAGTTTCTGGTCTGCCTCTACTCTGTTTCCATAGGTGTCCTAACGATACCCTACCCCTCTACTCCCCTACTCCTCTACCCCCTCTACCCCCACTTTTATCCTCACATAGTCCCATAGATAGCGGCATCGCTTCCCGTGAAACAGATACCCGTCCCTTCCGTGTCGTCTCTCTTCACTTTTCCAACGGATATACTCTTGCCTTAATTGCTCTCTTTTTTCGGAGTCCTTGTAAATCTCGGAGGCTTTTGCTTGATTCGCCTTCAGTTTATCGACACCCATCTTTTGTGTTTCCGGCATCACCCATAGGTTCTTTCTTTTTCCCCTCGGGTTACGTGGTCCGGGTTTCTTCTTAACGATCACCCAACCGGGTCTGCCGGGGGCATTACTTACATACTCGTTTTTTCCGATCGATCCTTTCATCGATGCAAAAGGATCACTTAATTGTCCAATCATAATGATAAAATTTTTAATTGTTAATATTCGTGTTAATTAGTGTTTCCCTTTCGCGGTTCGCAACCGCGTCTGTATGTTATGTTCTTTTCCCCCGCATTGCATGCGGGTCCTTTATAACTCTGTCCCGTTCGGCAAAAGTCTTTTGCCGTCCAGGCCCTCATAGGCATACCTAGTCATCCATAGGATTACCTAGTCGTATTGGTGCGGGTGGTGCGGGTGGTGCTAGCACCTTATATAAACTCCTATCGCGCGCGGGTGTAAGTTTAAAAAATACCTGCACCACTAGCACCACTAGCACCATTTGTATCTATATCTATAGTTCGAGCTTGCGACCTCCGCTGATTATCTACGTCTAAAACTCTTTGCACAACATATCCTCTTTTTCCGCCGTGGAGCACGCGTTGTATAAATCCGCTCTTCTTTAAGACAGTTCCTAATTTACTAATATTCATAGGTGTCCTTATTCCTCCGTAACTGACAAGTAAAGCACTAATCTCCGCCGTCGTCATGAATTCTGCCCCCGCGTCCCCGGGATTGGCCGGTTGAAAATAGACCGGCAGCAGTTCTGCCTCGTTGCTGATCTTTTGGAAACTCTCCACGTGCGATTCCATAGCCGCGATATCCTCCAAGTCGAACCAGTAATTGAACCCGTAGTTGAGCAAGAACTTTGCCTCACCATAAATCTGGTCATACGGGAAACTATGCCCCCAGTTGTAGGGACTGTCAATCATCTCCACATCGAAGGGCAGCCAACGACGGTTACCCGTTTGGTCCGTCAAGAACTCGCGATTATTTCCCGACGCGCAAAACGATGCTACGCGGATACGGCGCTCCTTGGTGTACCCGTACGCCGCACGCTCGTTCACATCAGAGGTGGTCACGAGCGACTTCAACTGGTTCAGTTCGCGGTCGTTCATCGAATCAATCTCATCGATATTAATCAGTCCGAACTCCGCAATACGCATGCGCTCGTCCTTATTGAGATCGCGCACGTTGGTCATCTTCGTTTGATAAGCCCGCAGACAAGGCGGCATCAAGTGCTCCAACCACGTGGTTTTATAGATGCCTTGACGACCAATAAGCACCAGCACCTGCTGATTCACTACGTCATCATCCATCCAACCGGCCACCATCGCCACAAACCACTTCTTGAAGCATCGCTTCCAGCGTTCTTGAGCATCACCTACGTGGACTTGCGACGAGAGCCAATCTATCCACGAGATGTCTTTGTTCTCACGCGGATCGTACTCCTCAACTGAGTGGATGTACTCGCGCAGCGGGTTCACCGACGGTATGTCGTCGGAGTTTAGTACGGTTCTTACCTCCATCGCGGATACACTCACACCCGTCTCGGTCGCGCAATGGCAGGCAATCGTGTTGATCTTTCTTGTATCACACTCTACCCATGTATCGCCCTCGCGCATCTGCAATTTGTTTGACAACACATCCCACCGGAAGTCTTGTCCGCAATTGTAATTGTCCAGCACATATTGCCGTGCTGCATTTAATTTGTTTGCCATAAAGAAAAAAACTTTTTTCTCCATGACAGCGCTGTCCTCGGGGTCCGGATTAAGTAGCTACAGTCGGATTTACCCGAGTCGGATTCTCAAATCGACTGCAAAAGTATATAAAAAAAACGACCCTCACAAATAGTGAGAATCGTTTGCAACTAAATGCAACTATTTCGCAACTTAGTTTCGATATTTGCGCAAATTCGTGCTACTATATGCAACTGAGAAATAATCTACCAATATCTTATGCAACTGCTCGGTGTTGTAACAACTTTCGTGCACATACCCCAATGCCTCGTTCGTTCGAAGGCAGTGTACCATATGCCGCGCCGGTCCTTTAGCAGCTAACTGAAGTTCCTCCATAACCGTTTCCACTTTTCCTTCCCTAACAGCTTGCGGTGTGATAAGCGGACATTGAGGAAGTTTCTTCTTCTTTTCCTCTTTCTTATTGAGCATTGGAATATCATCAATAGCTATTGCCGGTATTATTGCTTTAGAATAGATCATCTTCTCCTCTGCTTTTTTGAAAGCCTCCTCTTGAGCCTCTTTTTCTGCCTCTTTCTGTTTGTCCCATGCCAGCAGCTCCTCGTATCTATGAAGATAACTCTCCCATAAAGCAAACACTTCCTCGCGAGTACGATTAGGGTACATTGACTTATCGTAGTTAGGGGGTAGCCATATCTCACGTTGAGTATAGATAGTGTGCATCACCTCATATTGAATTTGATGCGAGTGTAACTGAAACAGAAACAAATTGATACTCCTCACACAAGGATCAAAAAACTCTTTCCAGCCAACGCACACGGAAGCAATGACACGTTCATCAAGTAGTTCCTTCAGTCCATCAATTGCGAATTTAATGGGATCTAAATTAGGACCATACTGGTCGTTATAGAACTGGCGCAACTTTTCGGCCTTTGTTCCATAAAAGAAATACTCTGTTGCCAAATCAACACCTACATAATCCAAATATCCATAGTATTCTTTAGCAAAGGCTATAAAGTCTTCCTTGGAGAAATCACGGCACCAATCTTCTCGAAAATCAGGTAATACGTTAAACATAATCTTTCTCTTTCCTATTGTTGCAACTCTATTTTACTTTTGTACTATCCTATGGTTAAGGATATATAGTCCGGCGG
>CALCGR010000150.1 GCA_937901025.1 uncultured Bacteroidales bacterium | reverse complement strand
GTAGGAGAGCGGTCTCCAAAACCGTTAATGTGGGTTCGATTCCTGCCTTCCGTGCTACATTCAATTTATAAGTGGATTTGTAAATGGGGAATAATTTACAAACTTACAAATTTACAAATTGAATAATTGTTACAAAATAGCTTCCAATGACGTCGACGACGCCCGTTTTTGCGTGATAGGGCTGAGGTTGATGTCTATTGTTGGCGCAATAAGAGCTATAGAGTAACAAACACAACAAGACATAAAGTATAAATATAACAAAGAACAATAAAATCTACTTAATATGAAACTCGTAGAAAATCTCAAGGAGTCTTACAACGAACTGGTGCACAAAGTCAGTTGGCCTACTCGTAAGGAGTTGGCACAAAGTGCAGTGCTGGTATTGATTGCTTCCCTTATTCTGGCGCTGATTGTATGGCTTATGGACTGGTGCTTTGAGTCCATTATGACTTTTGTTTACGGCTTGTTCTAATTGTTTAGATCGAAATTAAACTTCAAGAGTATGGCTGAAAACAATTTCAAATGGTATGTGCTCCGTGCTATCAGCGGTAAGGAAAACAAAGTGAAAGAGTATATCGAAGGCGCTTTGGTTACCTCATCGCTATTCAAGGAGTACGTCTCGCAAGTATTGATTCCAACGGAGAAAGTAGTGGTTCTGCGCAATGGCAAACGTTCCGTTAAAGAGCGTAATCTATTGCCGGGCTATGTGTTAGTAGAGTGCAACCTCACAGATGAGTGCTTCCCTCTGCTTCGTAATATCCCTAACGTTCTCGGTTTTTTGAGTGAAGGTAAGGCTACCACCAAACCTGCACCCGTTTCGCAGAGCGAAATCAACAAACTGATTGGCAAAGCGGAAGAGACGGAGGCTGATTTACAATTAGCAGAAACGTTCATCGTGGGTGAGAAAGTGAAAGTCGTCGATGGTCCGTTCAACGGATTCAATGGCGTTGTTCAAGAAGTGATGCCCGACAAGCACAAGATTAAGGTGGTGGTTACGATCTTTGATCGTCAAACGCCGCTGGAGTTGGGTTTCTCAGAAGTAGAGAAAGAGTAGAAGGCTTACGGGCCGTTTGGACTACTCGGTAGTTTATTTATTAACCCGGCGAGAGCTGCCAAGCAGCGTTTGTATCGCCAAAACTATTTAACAAAACTATGGCTAAAGAAATTGCTGGTTTTATTAAACTTCAGATTAAGGGTGGCGCAGCCAATCCGGCACCTCCGGTAGGACCTGCTTTAGGTTCGAAGGGTGTGAACATCATGGAGTTTTGTAAACAATTCAATGCCAGGACGCAGGATAAGCCGGGCAAAGTGCTTCCGGTTATCATTACCGTTTATGCTGACAAGTCGTTTGATTTTATCGTTAAGACTCCTCCGGTAGCTGTTCAACTTATTGAGGCAGCGAAGGTAAAGGGCGGCAGTGCCGAACCGAACCGTACGAAGGTGGCTTCGATTACGAAAGAACAATGCCAACAAATCGCTACCGATAAGATGGTGGATTTGAACTGCTTTACTGTAGAGTCTGCAATGAAGATGGTTGCAGGTACTGCACGTAGTATGGGTATTACCGTTAAATAATTAAAACTTCAATCATTATGGCAAAATTGACAAAAAATCAAAAGCTTGCTGCTGAAAAGATTGAAGCAGGTAAGCTCTATACTGTAGCAGAGGCCAGTAAGCTCGTTAAAGAGATTACGCATACTAAGTTTGATGCCTCTGTAGATATCGACGTTCGTTTGGGCGTAGATCCCCGTAAGGCGAACCAAATGGTTCGTGGCGTGGTATCGCTGCCTAACGGTACGGGTAAAGTAACGCGCGTTCTTGCCCTTTGTACTCCCGACCAGGAAGCAGCTGCTAAGGAAGCAGGTGCGGACTATGTAGGTCTGGACGAGTATATCGAGAAGATCAAGGGCGGTTGGACGGATA
>CALCGR010000149.1 GCA_937901025.1 uncultured Bacteroidales bacterium | reverse complement strand
TTTCACAGCCTCTTGCGCCCTAACGGGAAGCAGGGGGAGGAGAAGGAGTAATATGAACGCGGAGCGTTTCATTTATTATTATTCGACTTTGGAGATTATCATCACGGTACCCATCGTAGGATCGGACGAGAAGAGTTTGAGGGTGAGTTGTTTCTTCTTGAAGACGGCTTGTAACTTAATATCTTCCTGCGGAGAGACGATAATCGTTTCGTCTTCAGAATAGATTTCCTCCGTTCCCGTGTAATACCAGCCAACAAACTCATAGCAATCGTTGGTGACCTTAGCCGTAACCGTTACCGATTGACCCCACGCAACTTCAGGCATATACGAAGTACCCACCTCGTATTCCTTCTGATCGCTATCAACGATGACGCCACCTTCCGTAGCCGTGAAGACCGGTTGCAGATTGTCGTGCGCAAAGATAGCCGTCAAAGCGGTATCCTTCGCCAAATCAATCGTACGTTCCGCATCCTCCACACCATCACTCCATGAAACGAAGTGGTAGCCCAGATTAGCTTCCGCCTTAATAGTTACTAACTCTCCGCAATCAAATGTAGCGGTAGTGTCTTGCTGTGTTTGGGCTTTCAGTACCCAACTCATTGTTGCGCAAAGCGCGATTAAAAAGAACTTTTTCATTGTGGTTTGAAAAATGTTACGGTACCCATCGTCGTATCGTCCACATGCAAGTGGAGCGTATGCTGACAAACGGGCTGTACCAAGCGCACCGAACAACCGAGGTAACGATTGCCCGTCACTTGGGACGATTGGTTAATATTAATGTTAATGTAAATTGCTTGTTTCGAATCGTTAGAAGTGGCTGTCCAATAATACCCCACTTCGCCTTCTTGCACGAAGTCCGTGCCATCGCGGTAACCCTGATACGGCAAGAAAACCGCGGTATTGATGTCCTTCGTTTTGGCAGAATCCGGCCAGAGGGCCAGACCTTTTTGTCCGTCCTTTTCCGTTTCTTGACACAGATTGGCGGCATTGGCGCGACCCTTCAACACATACTCCCACTCGTCGGCGGTCAGGGTGCGCCAAGGCTCTTCGTCCGGCTGCACTGGTTGGAGATTACCCCAATCCAAGAACTCGCCCGCATACGCGCCGTTCGCGCGCACAAAAGAGACCCCGTAGAAATCCGTGGCGGCATACTTAG
>CALCGR010000148.1 GCA_937901025.1 uncultured Bacteroidales bacterium | reverse complement strand
CCGCCGAAGAGGCGCTGTCGCTGGTGCGTCCCGTGTTGGAGGATGGTGTGGACATGGCGATTGGCGACCGTCTGTCGTCGACCTATTTTGTTGAGAACAAACGCCTTTTCCATAATAGTGGCAACCGTGTGGTGCGTGGCCTGATACGACGCTTTTGGCACAGCGACATCCACGACGTGATGACTGGCTATAGGGCTTTCAGCCACCGTTTTGTGAAACTCTTCCCTGTGATGTCGGGCAATTTCGAGATAGAGACCGAGATGACGATTCACGCCTTAGACCGTCGTTTCCTTTTGCGCGAGGTGCCCATAACCTATCGCGACCGTCCCGAGGGCAGTGTGTCGAAGCTGAACACGCTGAAGGACGGCGTGAGTGTGCTGAAAACCATCGTGCGACTGTATCGCGAATACCGCCCGATGCGTTTCTTTGGCTGGCTGGCTGCCGTGCTGGCCATTGTGGGGGTGGCGCTGGTGGTGCCGGTGCTGGCCGAATATTGGCAGACGGGGCTTGTGCCTCGCTTCCCGACGCTGATTGTGTCGGTGTTTTTGCTGCTGTCAGCGTTGCTGTCGCTTTTCACGGGCTTCATCTTGGATGTGGTGGTGACCAAAGACCGCAAACGCTACGAGATGGAGGTTATACGAAGTGCAGACGTGGCGTGCCGCGTCTCTACGATTGTTTCAAAACACACTCCCGACCCCTTGTCGAAAGGGGAGGAGATTGGTAATTGTGAATGAGTTAGAATATGAATAGCCGGAAGCAGATAGTCAGTTCTGATGGCAAGTCGTGCCGCGATGTGCGTCCGTCGCAACGTGCGTCCGCGTTGCCAGTCCGCAATCCACGCTTTGCCGTCCTCCTCAAATATCTCATTGTCTTTGTGTGTCTTATTGTCGGCTATTTGCTGGTGGCCTTCGGGACGAACCTCCTGCCACAAAAGCCCATTGTACGTCACGCACAGAAAACTTTGGCCAAGGGGGACCTTCAGAACGATTTCTGGTTCACTTTCACCTGTACCCCGGCACACTATATCGACAATTTCACCGACGCATTGATTCTCAATCAGACTGTCAGTGGCGGTAGCGACGACCTCGTGACCTCGGCCATGTTGCTGCCTCGTGCCGAAGGATACGGCGAGCAGTGTGCAGCCTTGCGGGCCCTTCTGGATGGCGAGGATCTGCCGTTGGAGTTCTACCCACGCTATTGGCATGGCAGCACATTCCTGATGCGGGTGCTGCTCCAGTTTTACGATTACCACGATTTGCGGCTGCTTTTCTACGCCCTTTCGTCGCTCTTGTTGCTGTGGATGCTGTGGGCTTTGGGCCGCAAGGTGGGCGTGTGGGCTTCGGCGTTGTGCCTGTTGACCCTGACGTTTGTCAACTTCTTCATCATGCAGTTTTCCATACAGTTCCTGCCTGTGTTGATGCTCGCTGTGGCGGGGGCGCTGTGGGTACTATATCGGGTGCGACGGCCGGGGCAGCTGTGTATGACGCTCTTCGTCGTCGGCTCGCTCACGTCGTTTTTCGACCTGCTCACCTGTCCGCTCCTCACTTGGGGCATACCGATCTTTGTCTATCTCCTCATGCGTCGCAATATGGTCGAGACGATGTGGCAGAAACTGTGGCAGATAGTGCGTTCGGCACTGCTGTGGGCTGTGGGCTATGGCGGCACGTGGGTGTCGAAATGGCTTCTTGCCTCCGCACTCACCTCGTATCCCGTGGTGCACGATGCCATACGACAGTCTGGCGTCCGTGCTGCCGGTGGCGACGATTTCTCGCGCTGGGATGCCTGCCTGCGAAACATGGACCTGATAACGTGGAAATATGTCGCCCTTGTCGTCATCGTCTTGGCGGTGCTGGCAGTTCTCGCGTTCAACAGAAAAGGCCTCAAGACGGCGTTGCCCTGTCTCGTGGTGGCGTTGGCGCCGTGGGTGTGGTATGCCGTGCTGGCCAATCATTCCTATCTCCACTACTGGTTCACCTATCGTCTTTTGGCGCTCACCCTCATGGGGCTGTTCTTTGCCATGGCCAGTCTGGTGGACTGGAAGAAGGTCTCCGGGCTGACGCGTTTTTTGCAAAAGTCAGATGAATCCGGTGCCTTCGGAAAATCCGGAAAAACCGGTAAACCCGGCACCGAGCCCTGTGCATCGTGCACCCACACTGCCCTCGTTGCATCCGCAACCCGCTCAACCTACACAACCGGAAAATCCGGTAAAACCGGAACAACCGGCTCAACAAGCCCCCCCTGAGCAGCTCCCTTTCACGAATGACCGGTTCTTAGACGCGTGGGCCGGTCTCAAGCAGATGTTTAAAGACGAAGCGCGTCTGATGGCTGTCCTAGATGAGTATCAACCTCAACGGGTAGATGATACCACATGCGTGTTGATACTCGCTAATCCGTGGCAACGCGATGAGTTTAAGAAGTTCTTGAATAAGATACAAGACCACCTGCGTTCTACCCTTCATAATAATAACTTCGAACTCCGCCTTGAGGTCGCGGCCTATGATGCTTCCCAAGTGGCGTATACCGCGGACGAGAAATATAAACTCTTAGCCGAGAAAAACCCGGTACTCAAAGACCTTAAAGAACAACTGAACTTGCAATTGGAATAGGATGCAAGATCTAAAGAAATATTTGCCCACCACCAAAAAAGAACTCGAACTCCGCGGATGGGATACCCTCGATGTGATTCTCTTTTCCGGAGATGCTTATATCGACCACCCTGCCTTCGGTGCCGCCGTCATCGGCCGAGTCCTGGAACACGCCGGCTATAAGGTCGCTATCGTACCTCAACCCGACTGGAGGGGCGATCATCGGGACTTTACCAAACTGGGAAAGCCTCGTTTGTTTTTTGCGGTCACCGCCGGTTCTATGGACTCGATGGTCAACCATTATACCGCTGCCAAACGCTTGCGCTCTGATGACGCCTATACCCCTGAGGGACGCGCCGGAGCCCGACCCGACTATTGTACCGCTACCTATTGTAAGATCTTACGTCAACACTTCCCCGATACGCCTATCGTCATCGGCGGCATTGAGGCCTCCATGCGACGCCTCGCCCACTATGACTATTGGTCGGATAAACTAATGCCCTCCATCCTCGTCGATTCTACCGCGGACCTGCTCCTCTACGGACCCGGGGAGAAAGCGATTGTCGAGATAGCGAAACGGGGACTACAACACGACATTCCGCAAACGGCTTATCTCACTCCGTCTTTCACTCCTACCGAAGGTCAAAAGGCCATTACCCTCCATAGCTTCGAGGAGGAATGTCATAGTAAACAAGCTCATGCCGAAGACTTCCGTATTATTGAGACGGAAAGCAATAAGATCACGCCTGCGACACTGGTTCAACCTACGGGCACTCAGACCGTCGTCGTCAATCCGCCGTATCCTACGATGACTACGGACGAACTGGACGCTATCTATGACCTGCCGTTCCAATACCTGCCGCATCCTAAATATAAGGATAAGCGCATACCCGCGTACGAGATGATTCGTTTCTCCGTATGCCTGCATCGCGGCTGCTTTGGCGGTTGTGCGTTCTGTACGATCTCAGCTCACCAGGGCAAACAGATCGTCTCCCGCTCCAAAGCCTCTATCCTTCGTCAGATAGACATCCTCAAGGACCTGCCCGAATGGAAGGGGAACCTCTCGGACCTTGGCGGACCCTCCGCAAATATGTACCAAATGCACGGCAAAGACCTGCGCCTCTGTGAGCAATGCGCTCGACCCTCTTGCCTGCACCCCGCTATCTGTAAGAACCTCAATCAGGACTTTGGACCGCTCCTCGATATCTATCGTACGGTGGACCAACTGCCCTATATCAACCATGCCTACGTGGGTAGCGGCATCCGTTACGACCTTATGAGCGAGGAATATGGTAAACAACTCATTACAAGACACGTGTCCGGTCGACTCAAGGTCGCACCCGAACACACCTCTGACGCGGTCCTTCAGCTTATGCGCAAGCCTTCGTGGGACCGGTTTATGCAGTTTAGAGACTTCTTTTTGAAGGTAAACGAATCCGTAGGACTGCACCAACAACTGATTCCTTACTTCATCTCCTCGCATCCGGGTTGCACCACGGCGGATATGCAGGATTTGGCTTCTTGGACGAAGAAGATGCATTACCATCCGGAACAAGTGCAGGACTTCACACCGACCCCTATGACTCTGTCTACTACGATGTTCTATACCGGACTCAATCCTTATACGATGAAGCCCGTATACGTAGCGCGTACAGCGAAAGATAAACAAACCCAACGAAATTATTTCTTCTGGTATGACAAAGAAAAAATACGTCATTAATCCTGAAACCCTCGCCATGGAGCGCGAGAAACACGGTTTCACCTATTGGTTACAACAGTCCGGTTGGTACCTACTCAGCGGTATCTGCATCGGCTTAGTGTTCTTCTTCCTGTTCTTTATGCTCTTCCCGTCCCCGCGGGAGCAACAACTCAAACAGGCGAACCAAAACATGAATGCCCAATTAGATATGCTCTCTTTACGTGTGGATAATATGCAACGGGTGATGAACGACTTGGCCCAACGTGACGATAACCTTTATCGGGTTGTCCTCGGTGCCGAACCCGTTCCGCTCAGCATCCGACAAGGTGCTACCCATAAGATCTCTTACTACGACGAGATAGCGAAGATGACCAACTCCCAACTCTCCGCCGATCTCGCCCGTAAAGTGGACCTGCTCGAGAAGGAGGTCTATGTCCAAGCCAAGTCCTATGAACAAGTCATCGAGATGACCAAAACCAAAGAGATACGACTGGAAAATATCCCTGCTATCCAACCCGTCCTTAACAAAGATCTCACCCGCGTAGCCTCTGGCTACGGATGGCGTGTGCACCCCATCTACCATACCCGTAAGTTCCACCAAGGCATGGACTTCACAGCCCCCATCGGCACCGACGTCTATGCGACCGGTAATGCCCGCGTCTCGTTCGTAGGTTGGAAACAAGGTTACGGCAATACCGTTATGCTCGACCACGGCTTCGGTTATGAGACGCTCTATGCCCACCTCTATAAACCGCTTGTGAACGTCGGTCAACGCGTCAAACGCGGCGATATCATCGCCCTCGTCGGAAACTCTGGTATGTCCACCGGACCTCACGTTCACTATGAGGTACACTTCAAGGGCAATAGGGTAGACCCACGCAACTTCTACTTCATAGACCTCACGCCGGAGGAATATGACCGTATGGTTCAACTCAGTAATAACTTCGGAGAAGCACTCGACTAATCAACCCAGATGGCTGATGTGAACGAGTTCGCTCTCATCGAGAATCTGTATTTTTCTGCCATCAAGACTGATCACTCCTTCTGCCGCAAATTGGCTCAGGGTGCGAATGGCGTTTGATGTAGTCATGTTTGACATGTTCGCTAAGTCCTCGCGACTCATGTACAATGCAATCGTCGAGTCATCCTCCAACCCGTAATTGTCTTTGAGCGTCAATAGCGACTCTGCCAATCGACCGCGGATGTGTTTCTGCGTCAGGTTCACCGTCTGCTGTTCCGACGAACCTAAGTGCTCCGCAATCATCAACATCACGTGGTAACAAAACGAGTTATTGGTTCTCAGTAACTGTAGGAATGCATCGCGGTTGAGTTTGTACACTACGCACGCCTCTAACGCACTCGCACTCGACGAGTGGTCATCGCCCGTGATGATGGCCCTAAAACCGAAGAAGTCAAAAGGTTTCAGTAAACGAATAATCTGCTGACGCTGACCGATACCTTCCTTGTAGATACGCACCTTCCCGACGACCAACATCATAATATCCTCCGGATGATCGCCCGCATTGTAGATGACCTCGTTTTTCTTGTATCTGACCAAATCTACTTGATCGGAGATAGCCAGTTTCTCTGCCGGCGTAAGGATATCCCAGATGGGATTGAGTTCCCAGAGTTTGCCGAACATATTTTCCTTTTTTTTGACCATAATATGACCAATACCTGCGTTTTGCGACGCAAAAGTACAACTTTTTTCTCATATACACAAATATTTTTGCAAAAAATTTGCATATTCCAAAAAAAATGCGTAATTTTGCGGCATAATTAAGTAAAATACCTGTAATCGTGAAAACTGCGTATCTCTCCTCCCGCCATATTGGCGTTTCTGAACAAGACCAAACTCAGATGCTCCAAACCCTTGGTGTTCGTTCCATGGACGAACTCATCGGGCAAACGATGCCTTCCGACATCCTGCTGCCCGAACCCTTGTCCCTGGATGGACCTCTCTCCGAGCACGAGCACCTACAGTCTCTCTACCGTCTCTCGCAATCCAATCAGCCTTGGCTCACTCTCATCGGGCGCGGCTGGTACGGGACGATCACACCCGCTGTCATTCAGCGTAACGTACTTGAGAATCCCGTGTGGTACACGAGTTATACGCCCTACCAAGCCGAGGTCAGTCAAGGTCGTCTGGAGGCGTTGTTCGTCTTTCAGACGATGGTGAGCGACCTTACCGGTCTGCCCCTCGCCAACTGCTCCCTCCTCGATGAGGCTACCGCGGCGGCGGAGGCGGTCACGATGATGCGCAACCTCCGCTCGCGCGAGCAAGTGAAGAACGAGGTTCATAAGGTCTTTGTGGACCAATCGATCTTCCCGAACACCCTGAGTGTGATGAAGACCCGCGCCGCAGGACAAGGTATTGAACTCGTTATGGGCTCCTATGCGGACTTTGACCCTACTGCCGACTATTTCGGTGCGATTATCCAATGCCCGAATGCGGACGGCTCCGTCGAGGACTATGAGCCTTTCATCACCCGCTGTCACGAGGCGGGACTGAAGGTCACCGTCATCGAGGACCTTATGGCGATGGCGTTGCTGCATCCCCTTGATGCGGATATCGTCTGCGGCACCGCCCAACGCTTCGGCTTAGCTATGGGCTTTGGCGGACCTACCGCCGGGTATATGGCGACCCGCGACGAGTTTAAGCGCGACATGCCCGGACGGATCATCGGCCTTAGCAAAGACGCTTATGACCACCCTGCCTATCGCCTCGCCCTGCAGACACGCGAACAACATATCAAACGCGAGAAAGCCACCTCGAACATCTGTACCGCCGAAGCCCTCAGTGCGATTATGGCGGGACTGTATGCCGTCTATCACGGACCCGAGGGCATCCGCTCCATCGCCGAATCGATCCACCATAAAGCCGCCTACTTGAGCGAGATGCTCCAAGCCTATGGCTATACGCAAGAGAACATCGAGTTCTTCGATACTCTGAAGATTCGCGTGGACGACCCTAAAAACCTGCGCAAACTGGCTGAGCAGCGCCATATCAACCTCTATTACGCTCCCGAAGGGTGGGTAGGACTCAGTATCGACGAGACCACCGACCTTGCCGCTATGAATGCCCTCATCACGCTCTTTGCCGAGGCCGCGGATGCGATGCCACAATGCGAGGACGATGATGCTGCCTTTGACGACATCTGGGCCCTCGACGAGGTGCACGTACGCGAGGTGGATTACCTGCAACAAGCCGTCTTCCAACGCTACCATACCGAGACCGAGATGATGCGTTATATTAAGCGTCTCGACCGTAAGGACATCAGCCTCGCGCATACGATGATCCCCCTCGGCTCGTGTACGATGAAACTCAACCCCGCCTCCACTATGATCCCTATCACCATGCCCGCTTGGACCGACGTCCATCCTATGGTGCCGGCAGCGCAAGCGGCCGGGTATACCCGTATGTTGGAGGAACTCAGACACCAACTCTCTGTCATCACCGGCTTTGCCGCTTGTAACCTACAACCCACCTCCGGCGCCGCAGGCGAGTATACGGGACTTATCACGATGCGCGACTACTTGCGCAAAACAAAGCAATCCCAACGCACCATCCTGCTTATCCCTGCGTCGGCGCACGGCACCAATCCCGCCTCTTGTGTCCAAGCCGGGTTCACCCCCCTCGTCGTGGATTGCGACGAACACGGGAACACGAACCTCGACGACTGGCGTGCCAAAGCCGAGGAGAACAAAGACGTCCTTGCGGGCTGTATGATCACGTATCCTTCGACCCACGGGATCTTCGAGACCGCGATTCGCGAGATGTGCGACATCATTCATCAGAACGGTGGCCTCGTCTATATGGATGGCGCGAATATGAATGCCCAGATCGGTTACACTAATCCCGCCTTCATTGGCGCGGACGTGTGTCACCTCAATCTCCATAAGTCCTTTGCCTCGCCCCACGGCGGCGGCGGACCCGGTGTAGGAGCTATCTGTTGTAACGAGAAACTGGCATCCTCGATGCCTACCGAGGATAAGAACCGCGTCAGTTCCGCCCTCTACGGCAATGCGAATATGGCCCTCATCTCTTATGGCTATATCCGTATGATGGGTGGCGAAGGCCTGCGAGAGGCTACCGCTGCCGCTATTCTCAACGCGAACTATATGGCGGCGAAACTGAGCGAGGCGTACGGCATCGTCTATACCGGTGCTAACGGCAGAGTAGGGCACGAACTCATCCTCGATTGCCGTCAGTTCCACGAAATAGGTATCACAGAGTCTGATATAGCCAAGCGACTCATGGACTTTGGTTACCATGCTCCCACGCTGTCCTTCCCTGTCCACGGTACCCTCATGATTGAACCTACCGAATCCGAGTCTAAAGCCGAGCTCGATCAGTTCATTGATGCCTTGCTTACCATACGAGAAGAGATACGCGAAGTGGAAAACGGCACCGCGAATCGCGAGGATAATGTCCTCATCAATGCGCCGCACCCAGAATATGAAATCGTAGCCGACGAATGGCATCATTCCTATTCTCGCACGAAAGCGGCATATCCTACCGATTGGGTGCGCCTGAATAAGTTCTGGGTACCCGTCGCTCGCGTGGATAACGGCTTCGGTGATCGAAACTTAGTCGCTAAACTAGATAAGTAAACTATGAACCCCATCAAACAGCATAAGAAATGGCTGAGCGAGATAGCCGAATATCTGCTCATCACCATCGCCATTGGTGCCTACGCCGTAGGCGTTAACCGTATCCTCGTACCCCACGCCATCGTAGGCGGTGGTCTCACCGGTATATGCGAAATTATCTATTTTGCCTCCGGGATGACTATCCCTATCTGGCTCTCCTCCCTTGTCATTAACACCGGTCTGCTCGTTCTGGCGGTTCTAACCGTCGGTTGGCGGTTCTGCGTTCGCACGATATACGGGGTAATCTGTATGGCGGTCTGGCTGTGGCTCGTCCCGATTCCTAAGGTGCCCGATATGACCGACCCATTTATGGCTGTCGTCGTCGGTGGGCTGTTCGTAGGCGTAGGTCTGGCTGTCATCTATCTCAATGGTGGCTCTACCGGTGGTACGGATATCATTGCTATGGTCGTCAATAAATATAAACACCAGCCCATTGGACGCGTCCTTTTCCTTTGCGACCTCGTTATCATCGGTGTAGCGTATTTCTTACCCGAGGTACACAGTCTTGAGAAAGTGCTATTCGGTCTTACCTATACTTTTATGGCGACCACCGCCATCGATGTCGTTATGAACAAGACTCGGCAGTCCGTGCAGTTCTTTATCTTTAGCCAAAAACACTATCGCGAGATAGCCGACGCTATTATGACACAAGCTGATCGCGGTGTCACTATCCTCGACGGCGAAGGCGGCTATTCCCACCAACCGATGAAGGTCATCACCACCCTGGCGCACCGCCACGATGTGAATAAGATCTTCCGTATCGTGCGCGACATAGACCCCGACGCGTTCGTCAGCCAGTCTCAGACATCCGGGGTTTTCGGCTTAGGTTTCGATTCTATCAAAGGCATATGACTCTCTCTGACTACATAGAACAGCACTCGTCTGGGCCCTCCGAGGTCCTCAAGTACATCGAACACGACACCGCTGTCAATGTGCTCAATCCTCATATGCTCTCCGGGGCGGTCCAAGGACGTGTACTCGCTTTCCTGAGTCGGATGATCCATCCTAACCGTATCCTCGAAATAGGCACCTTCACCGGCTATTCCGCCCTGTGCCTGGCTGAGGGACTGACACCCGACGGACAGCTCCTTACCCTCGAACATAACGACGAATTGGAATACACCATTCGGCATAACCTCTCCCTCTCGCCCCTTGGCCGACAGATAGAACTCCGCCTCGGCGATGCGCTCACCACGCTTGCTTCGCTCAAGACAGACGCACCCTTTGACCTCTGTTTCATTGATGCCGATAAACGCGAATACAGTGCTTACCTCGATGCCGTCCTGCCCCTTATGGCGAGTGACGGATGGATCATCGCCGACAACACCCTTTGGGGTGGCCATATCATCGATCCTGCTTACGATAAGGATAAACAGACCCTCGGCTTGCGCGCCTTCAACGATAAGGTTGCAGCCGACCCTCGACTCGAACAAGTCATCGTACCTTTACGCGACGGACTGACCCTCATACGAATAATCAAAAAATAACTCAATATGGAAAATTCTTTAGACGAACTGGATCGTAAGATCCTCTCTATCATCTCCCAAAACGCCCGCAAACCCTTCAGCGAGATAGCCGAAGTCTGCGGCGTCAGCCGGGCCGCTGTTCACCAACGCGTGCAGAAGATGTTCGACAACGGCACCCTTCTCGGCTCCGGCTACCAAGTCAACCCCCAACACCTTGGGTTTAACCTCTGCGCTTATGTCGGACTTATGCTTGACACCGGTAAGGCCTATAACTCCGTGAGCAAGGAACTTGAGTCCATCCCTGAAGTCGTAGAGTCCGTCTTCACCTTAGGAGCATATGGTATGATGGTCAAACTCTATGCCCGTGATAATGCCCATCTGCTCCACCTGCTGAACGATAAACTGTTATCCATCCCCCATGTAATGAATACTGAGACGCTCGCTATCCTCGACCAGAAGATATCGCGTCCTCTCCCCATTTTATAAGATTATGAAAAAAATCATTCTTACGGGCGACCGCCCTACCGGTAAACTGCATATCGGACACTATGTAGGCTCCTTGCGCCGCCGTGTTGAACTGCAAAACAAAGGCGAATATGATGATATCTTCATCATGATTGCGGACGCACAAGCCCTCACCGATAATGCCGATAACCCCAATAAGATCCGACAAAACGTACTCGAAGTCGCCCTTGACTACCTCGCCGCCGGACTCGATCCTGCGAAATGCCATATCTTCGTGCAGTCGCAAGTACCCGAACTCACCGAACTGGCGTTCTATTATATGAACCTCACCACCGTCAGTCGCGTACAACGCAACCCGACCGTTAAGACAGAGATTAAGATGCGTAATTTCGAAGCCGACATACCCGTCGGGTTCTTCTGCTATCCCGTCTCCCAAGCCGCGGATATCACCCTTTTCCATGGTACCACCGTACCCGTGGGCGAGGACCAAAAGCCGATGATCGAACTCACTAACGAGATCGTGCGTCGTTTCAACCACTGCTATGGAGAGGTGCTCAATGAGTGCCAAGTCCTATTGCCGGATAACGAGGCGTGTATGCGCCTGCCCGGTACCGACGGGAAAGCGAAGATGTCTAAGTCCCTGGGCAACTGCATCTACCTCGCTGACTCCGAGAAAGAACTGAAGAAGAAAGTCAACTCGATGTTCACCGACCCGCTCCACCTCGAGATCGCTCAACCCGGTCACTTGGAGGGGAACACCGTCTTCACGTACCTCGATGCTTTCGCCCTCGATAGCGATTTCCCCCGTTTCCTGCCCGACTATAAGAACCTCCAAGAGATGAAGGACCACTATACCCGCGGCGGACTCGGCGACGGCACGTGTAAGAAGTTCCTGTTCGCTGTCCTCAACGACCGTCTAAGCCCCATCCGCGAGCGGCGCGCTCAGCTCGAACAAAACCTGCCCTATGTGCTCGATGTCCTTAAACAAGGCACTGCTTATGCCCGCTCCGTCGCCCAAGCGAATATCGCTCAGGTGCGCCACGCAATGCGCATCGATTATTTCGATGATCCTGACTTCCTGAAGGAACAAATAGCCCTCAGAAAAGAGGAAAATGCGTAAAAATTGCAGAAATATTTGCAAATACGAAAAAAAAGTCGTACCTTTGCACTCGCTTTCTTCGGAAAGCCTCGGGATATAGTTCAGCCCGGTTAGAATGCCTGCTTTGGGAGCAGGAGGTCGTGAGTTCGAATCTCGCTATCCCGACTAATCATGAAACGTGTTATCACATCGATTCTCCTCTTTTGCTGCCTTCCCCTGTTAGCGGCGCCGAAGGACGGGCATTATGCCAACCTCGACGGGAAGAAAGCGCAAACCCTCTTTGACCAACTATCCACTATCGCGAATAAGGGCTATAAAGGCCTATCCTATGGGGACTTGTGGGACGCTTTTGCTGTTACGGATGTTCATCCGGGTACAAACCAAATATGGGATATGTATAGCAATTGTAATTTTACATATAGTAAGAATCAGTGTGGGCAAGCAAAAAAAGAGTGTAGTTGTTATAATAGAGAGCACTCCATCCCTAAATCCTGGTTTGGGGGTAGTACCAGCGGTATAGGTGCCGACCTCTTCCATCTCGTTCCTACCGATGGGTACGTGAACAGCAAACGCAGTAACCACCCCTTCGGCGAAACCAATCACCCCGACTATGCTTATGCCGGTAACAAATTGGGTAAATCCGACTTCCCGAGCTATTCGGTAGGTACCGTCTTTGAACCGGCAGATGAGTATAAAGGTGACTTTGCCCGCGGATACTTCGGCACGCGCGTCAAATGGAATAAAACGAACATCACCCAATCCGGCAACGTGATGTTCACCTCTTCCTGCACCTCCTCTTCCGGCTACGGACTTACCGCATACTCCATCGCCCTGCTCATGAAGTGGCACCG
>CALCGR010000147.1 GCA_937901025.1 uncultured Bacteroidales bacterium | reverse complement strand
AGATGAAGGCGCACGTCGCCTTCCAACAGGGCGAGTGCTATCGTATCCTCAATAGTTCGAAAGCCGAGAATGCGTACAAGAATGCGGTGCGCAATAAATACGCAGATTCTATTGTCTATCTGCGTTTAGCCCAGGTGCAGCAGTACCAGGCCAAGTACAAGGATGCCGACAAGAACTACCTTATCTATCTCGAGTCCCATCCCGACGACTATGTAGCCCAAGCGGGCCATTATGCTTGCAACCAAATCAATGCGTGGAAGCAGGAGACTTCGCGGTATAAAGTGTCCCTTGCGAAGGAATTAAACGAAAAGCGCTCCGCCTCCTTCGCGCCTGCTTTTATCGGCGATGCGGATGCGCTGATGTTCACGTCCAATCGACAGGAATCCACCAAGTCCAATAGTAAGAAAACCGCTCGTCCCAGTCCGGTGACCGGTGCGCAGACGTTTCAGTTATATTCCACTCACCTCAATGCCTCCGGCAAATGGGACGAGATCGCCCTCGCCGAGGGACTCGTAAGTGAGGAAGAGGAGGACGAGGCGGATACGACTTCTACCACGATGGGTATCCAAGCCTCCAAACCCGAGATGGGGGCGTGCTGTTTCTCCGCGGACGGGAAAACGATGTACCTCACCTACTCCTGTCCCGTGAACGGACAAGACCTGGGAGCGAAGATCTACACCTCCTCCCGCGCCTCGGGCGAATGGGGCGAACCGCAGGAGGTTACGCTGTTTAAGGACAGTACCATCACCGTCGGTCACCCGTCCCTCTGCCCTACGGGCGATACGCTGTATTTCGCTTCCGATGCGCCGGGCGGTTTTGGCGGTAAAGACCTGTACTTCGCCACCCTCGAAGAGGGACAATGGATAGACATCCAAAACCTCGGACCCGAGATTAATACCGCCGATGACGAGATGTATCCCTGTATCCATCCTGACGGCACCCTTTATTTCGCCTCCAAAGGGCACCCCGGCTATGGCGGACTCGACTTGTTCAAGGCGTCACGCGACAGTCTGGGCCACTGGACCCTCTTTAATATGGGCGCGCCGTTTAACAGCAATGGTGACGACTTCGGCATCACCTTTGAAGGCCATTCCCAAAACGGGTTCTTCTCCTCCAATAGGAACGATAAGAAAGGACTCGATAAGATCTATCGCTTTGACCTGCCCGTGATGGAGTTTTATGTCACAGGTACCGTCACGGACAACAACGGCGACCCCGTCTCCGACGCTTCCTTGCGACTCGTCGGCAATGATGGAACGAACAGTAAGCTGCAGGTCCGCCGCGACGGGTCCTATAAGGTCAAACTCAAAAAGGACACCCGTTACCTCATGCTCGCTTTTGCGCGGGGGTACCTCAACCAGAAAGAGAAACTGCATACCTTCGACCTTAGCGATAGCAAGACCTTTGAGCAGCATTTCACCCTCTCCCCCATCACGCGACCCATCACGATGGAGAATATCTTCTTCGAGTTCGGCAAATGGGACTTGACGCCGGCATCGGAGCAGGGGCTCAAACAACTCACCAAACTGCTTAACGACAACCCGAATATCACCATCGAACTATCGGCCCATACGGACCTCATCGGCGACTCGGTCAGTAACATGGAACTCTCGCAGAAACGTGCCCAGTCCGTTGTCACCTATCTCACGCAACACGGCATCGAATCCGAACGCCTCACGCCCGTAGGGTATGGGAAAACCAAACCCCTCGTAGCCGATAAGGCGATTCATACGAAGTACCCGTTTATCCCTATCGAACAAGAACTCACCGACGAATATATCCTCGCTTTGCCCGCCGATAAACAGGAGATCTGCAATGCCCTCAACCGTCGCACCGAGTTCAAAGTCCTCAAAACTACGTATCATCTATATTAACCCTACCCCTCTACCCCTCTACACCCCTACACTCATGAAGCAATACTTAGATTTATGCCGCCGTGTCCTCACGGAGGGAGTCCGCAAGGACGACCGCACAGGAACAGGAACGCTTTCCGTTTTTGGTCACCAGATGCGTTTTAACCTCGAGGAGGGTTTTCCGCTCCTCACTACGAAAAAACTCCACCTCAAATCCATCATTTACGAGCTCCTCTGGTTCCTCAATGGCGATACGAACGTCAAATACCTGCAGGACCACGGGGTACGTATCTGGAACGAATGGGCGGATGAACACGGCGAATTAGGTCCCGTCTATGGCCACCAATGGCGTTCGTGGCCGGATTATAACGGCGGGTCGATTGACCAGATAAAGAATGTCCTCGAGCAGATTAAATCCAATCCCGACTCGCGTCGACTGCTCGTCAGCGCGTGGAACGTAGCCGAAGTGGATAAGATGGCTCTGCCGCCTTGCCACTGCCTCTTCCAGTTCTATGTAGCCGACGGTCGCCTCTCGCTCCAACTCTATCAGCGCAGTGCGGATATCTTTTTAGGGGTACCGTTTAATATCGCCAGTTATGCCCTGTTGCTTCAGATGATGGCGCAAGTCACGGGCCTCAAGGCAGGTGACTATGTCCATACCTTCGGCGATGCGCATATCTACCTCAATCACCTTGACCAGGTGAACCTCCAGCTCTCCCGCGAACCGCGTCCGCTGCCTACGATGAACCTCAACCCGAACGTCAAAGACCTGTTCGGATTCCAATACGAAGATTTTGAACTGCTGAACTACGATCCCCATCCCCATATCGCGGGCGTAGTCAGTGTATAACTCACGATTATGATTAGTATTATTGTCGCCATATCCGAGGAGAATGCCATCGGCAAGCAGGGCGGTTTACTCTGCCATCTGCCCAATGACCTCCAACACTTTAAGTCGATCACCAAGGGCAGTACCGTCATCATGGGCGAGCGCACGTATCTGAGCCTCCCCGTCAGTAAACTAACCGGCACCCATGCCCTCCCCCATCGCCGGAATATCGTCATCACCGATAACCGCGACCACACCTTCCCCGGTGCCGAAGTGGTGTATTCCATTGAAGAGGCGGTAGCATTAGCGAATACCCTACCCCCCTACTCCTCTACTCCCCTACCCCCCAATGAGGCTTTTGTTATAGGCGGTGGCACAATCTATCGTCAGTTTATGCCGCTCGCGGATAAACTGTATATCACCCACATCCACCATTCGTGGAAAGATGCGGATACGTTCTTCCCGGAAATCAAAGCCGAGGACTGGCAACTCGTCAGTGCCGAGCGGCAAGAGGCCGATGCCCTCAATCCCTATCCCCACACCTTCGCGGTGTATACGAGGAAAAAATAGCGGAATACTCCTCTCTCCCGCCCGCTCGTCGGGCTGTTTCGTCAGCCCTTGCCGCGGGGCGCTCCCCTTCTCTTCTGTGGTCTCTCGTTTAGGGACAGCCGTTTTACGTGCGCGCTAATAGCAGTTCCTCGGAAACCGACGCTCCCCAGCGTCGCCCCTCCAACCCCCATCCTTCTCGGACGGGGACACAACTGTTTCTACGGGACTCTATTAGTGCTCCTTTAAGCCCTGAAGGGCTTGGCTGTCCCTTTCAATAAAGAGAATATGGTGGGAGATATATTTTCTCTGCGGACGTAGAGGAGCGTTGCGTATAAAAAATTGAGGCGACGGGAGCGTGAAGAAATTTTCACGTCCAAGCGCCCCCCAATGAGCGAACCGGAAGCGCGTTTGAAAATTTTAGTGAGCAGCCCAATTTTTAGCAAGCGGAGCTGGGGAGCAGAGGAATTATATCGACCACCCAAGAAAAAAAATAGGTTATACAAAAGCAAGGATGAGAATCTGCGCCAGCATGATGCGCAGGAAGACGATGAGCGGATAGACGGTCGAATAGACGACGGCCGGTTGGTCACTGTCGCTCAGCGACGAAGCATACGCCAACGGCGGCGCATTCGTATGCGCCCCGGCAATGAGCCCCACCACCGTCAAATAATTCATCTTGCGCGCCATCAACACGCACCCTACCATCAACGGCGGCAAGATCGTAATCGCGCACCCCGCCAGCAGGAACACCAGTCCCTCTGCCGAGAACACGGTATCTACAAACTGCCTTCCCGCCGTAAGCCCGATACTGCATAGGAACAGGCACAAACCCACTTCCCTGAGCATCAAGTTCGCCGAATACGTCGTATACGATATCAACTTGAACTTATACCCGAACGCCCCGATACAGATAGCCACAATCAGCGGTCCGCCGGCGATACCGAGCCGCGCCGGCATCGGGAGATTAGGCAGATAGATCGGCACAAACCCGAGAGCGATACCGATGGCTATCCCTAAGAATATCGTGATGATATGCGGCTCGTTCAGTTTCTTCAGGGTGTTGCCTAACATCTGCTCCGCCTTTTGGATGTTCTCCAGCGGACCGACCACCATCACCCGGTCCCCTACTTGCAGCACGAGGTCCGGCGTAGCCAGTAGGTTGATACCCGCACGGTTCACCCGCGTGATATTCACCCCGTACGCCTTGCGCAGGTGCAACTCCCCGATCTTCTTGCCGTTGATATTACTCTTCGTCACCACAATCCGGCGGGAGACCAATCCCTCCTTATCATCGTCTTTCCATTCAAACTCCGTGAGTTCACCAATCTGCTTTTGGAAGGTTAAGGCGTGCTCCTCTTGCGTGAGGCTGAAGATGATGTCGCCTAGTTGCAACTGCGTCTGCCCGTCGGGGAAAAGCAACTGTTCCCCGCGCATCACGCGCGATATAATAAAAGGAGTGGTCAATTCGTGACTGAGCTGAGCCATCGTCTTACCCGTCACCTGCGGATTCGTCACCCTGAGCGTCATCATCACCGGTTGCTCGTCGTTATGCTCCGCCTTCAACTTCTCCTCCTCCTGCTGTATATCTACCTTAAAGAACAGCTTCAGCAGCACCATCACCAGCATCGTGCCGAGTACCCCCACCGGATACGCTACTGCGTACCCGAGCGATATCGGGTCATTACCTCCTACCTGGTCCAGCGCCTCCTGCGCCGCACCTAACGCCGGCGTTGATGTCACCGCACCCGAGAGCACACCTACCAGCATCGGTAATGAGGCGGAATTGATGATATAGAAGAGCGCAATCGTCGTACCCGTACCGATGAGCGCAATGAGTACCGCCAAGGCGTTGAGCTTCAGTCCCCCGTGCTTAAACGACGAGAAGAACGACGGTCCTACCTGCAATCCTACGGAGTAGATAAAGAAGATCAGACCCAGGTTCTTGAGCACATCCACCACCACCGGATCGAGGTTCCAATGCAGGTGCCCCACCGCCAAAGCGACAAACAGCACAAACACTACGCCGAAGGAGATCCCTCCGAGTTTGAGTTTTCCTAACGCCATACCGAGGGCGATCACCAGCGAGAAGAGCAAGATCGTACTTGCTATCGCATTTTCGGCAAAAAGGGTAATAATTCCGTTCATAATCGGTGCAAAGTTACGAATTTTAATTGAATTATGCAAAAATATTTGGCTAATTGGTACAATTTTTGTACCTTTGCAACACGAAATGCGCAAATCGATTCTCATATTCCTCTTTTTGCCCCTCTGCGCGTTAGCGCAAGAGGTCACCCGTGTCGTGCAGCCGAATATTGCCACCTTGCGTATCCGCACCGTGGAGGAGGCTGAGCAGCAGTCGCATACCCCTACCCGTCCCTACCTCATCCTTGACGGTGACCGTATCGACGGTTCCGACCCGGCCAATACCCTCGAGATCAGTTTTGACGAACTCAGTCACGATCCGCAACAATATACCTATACCGTCACCCACCTCAATGCGAACTTCACCCCCTCGAACCTGATGAGCAGCGAGTACCTCGCGGGCTTCACCACGATGGATATCGATACCTACGACCATTCGCTCAATACCCGGCAACTCTATACCCATTACTCCTTCACCTTCCCTAATGAGGAGATGCAACTCACCCGCTCGGGCCATTATGCGCTCACCATCTATCAGGATGGCGATAAAGAGAACGTGGTAGCGGTAGCGGTGTTCTCTGTAGTGAAGAAAGCCGTCACCATCGCGGGGCAAGTGACCTCCAACACCATTAAAGAGATTGCCGGCCATTACCAGCAACTCGACCTCTCCGTCACTTTCCCTGCCGCTACGCGCAACGAGGAGTATTTCATTGCCGTTCAGCAGAACAACCGTTACGATAACCTCGTCTTTGCCCCCGCACCTTCCTATCGGGAACCGAATCGGCTGCGCTGGGTCAACCAACCCGCCCTCGTCTTCGAAGGCGGTAACGAGTATCGCCATTTCGATACCTACTCCGTCTACTATGCCGGTAACGGCGTGGACCGTATCCGTTTCGGACAGGGCGAGTACCACGCGTTCCTGGACCTCGACCGCACGCGCCAGCAGGGTGTCTATACCCACGCCTATGATGCCGACGGCCAGCGGCTCGTGAATGCCGAGCGCACCGAATACCCCGACACCGAGGCGGATTATATGTGGGTACACTTTACGCTGCCCGTCTCCGCTCCGCTGATGGACCAAACGCTGTTTGTCGGCGGCGACGTGTTCTATAACCGCCTCACGGCCGAGAACCGCATGAGTTATGACCCCGACCGGCAGCAGTATTGGCTCACCGCCCTCATCAAGCAAGGCGGCGTCGATTACCAGTTCTGGGCCGTTGACCATGCCCATAATAACCAAATAACCCTTCGGCAAACCGAAGGGTCTTATTGGCAGACGCAGAACGAATACACCGTCTTCGTCTATTATCATCCGTTAGGCGCCCGAGCCGACGAACTGGTCGGCTTCCGGCGCTTCACTTCCCGTTAACTTTTCTTTACGGGTTCGTCATCGTCCTCGTAGTAGTGGTACGCCTTGCGGCTCGAGTCTTTGTGCATGAGCTTGTCGTACACTTTCTGAATCTTGTCGATATGGTTGCTGATATGCTTACCGTAGCCGTATCCATACCCGTAACCGTAACCATAGCCGTAACCGTAGCCGTAACCGTACCCCTTACCGCGGTAGTAGTTGTGCTTGTGGTCGGACGGGATGTCGGATAGTACGAGTTGAATCTTATCCGGCTCTTCCACCACGTCGGCAATCTGTTGCAGCGTCTCCTTGCAGAACGCCCTATTCGTCTGCATGCAGCGGATTACGTACAGACATACGTCCACTTGCTCTAACAGCGCATACGCATCCGGCACCAGTCCGATGGGCGAGGTATCGATAATCACGAACTCGTAGTTATCCCTCAGCCAGCGCATCAGCTCCGTCATCTTATCCGAGTGAATCAACTCGCCCGGATTCGGCGGTATATTTCCCGCACGCAGCAGGTCAAAGCCGTGCGGCGTGCTCACCAGCGCTTCGCTCAGTTCGCAGTCACCGATCAGGTAGTTCGATATACCCTTGCCGTTCTCAATACCGAGTTTGGTGTGCAGGTTAGGCTTACGGATATCGAGGTCCACCAATATCGTCTTCTTCCCCATGATTGCGTACAGCGTCGCCATGTTCGAACTCATATACGTCTTACCGTCACCGGACTCCGTGGAGGTCACCATAAACGTCATGTTCGACTTGCGCTTCGTGATGAACTCCAGCCTATGCCGTATCGAGCGCAGCATCTCCGCGTAACTCGACTTAGGCATATCGCGCACCAGCGTCGGGTTCTGCGACCTCACGTGACGGAGGGCTCCAATGATATGGAATCGGGTAATCTTCTCGATATCCTTCGTCGTGCGCACTTTGTTGTTCATCAGCTCGCTCAAGATAATCAGCACCAGCGGAATCAGCAATCCGATGACCACATACGTGGTCGTGGTGCGCTTCTTGTCTTTGTTATTCACAATCGAGGTCGTGCGCGCCTTATCCAGCACAGTGTTATCCGGCGTATTCGAGGCTTTCTGTATCTCCGCCTCTGCGCGTTTCTGCAGGAAGAACGTGTAGTAGTTATCCTCGATGCGGTAATTACGCTCGATGGATATCATCTGCAACTCCTTCTCCGGCAGCAACTGGATCTCTTTCTCCACCTGCGCGTAACGGGCATTCAAATCCTTCTTCTCTATCTCCATCGATGTGCGCATGGATTTCACCACCTCGTTGATGGTCATCTTCACGTTCTCGATGTCCTTCGTGAACTTCGCATAATATACGTTCTTCTCCGTCAACTCCCCGCGTTGGATGCGCAGTTCGTTCAGTTGGGTGACGAGCGTCATCAGCATCGGCTCTTCCAGTCCCAGCGAAGCCGGAGCAATCACCGCGCCGGACTCGATGTTCGTCTGCAAGTAATTGGCCAGGTAATCGAAGTACATCTCTCTGAGCCTCAGTTGCATGTTCTGCTGATCGTACTCCGCCATCTTACTCATCAGCGTGCCCGCGTACGAACTTACGTCCACAAACTTATTCTGCTGACGGAAATCCGTCATCGCGCCCTCGCTCACCTCCAGCGATTGCTGCAGGTCTACGAGTTGCCTATTGATGAAGAGGATTGTGTTCTCCGCCACCTCGTTCTTTTGTTCCAGGTTCTTCTGCAAGTAGATCTGTACCAGGTGGTCAATGAAGTCCCGATCCCGGTCGGGCGTCTGACCTACCAGCGAGATACGCAGTACCGTACTCCCCTCGCCTACGATGCTCAACTGCATCCTCGACATAAACTCATTGATGAGCCCGTCCCTCGTGCGGAAGCGGAAATACAGCCGCCCCGAGAAGGGCTGAATACTATGCACCACGATCGAGAAATAGTCCGTCACAATCGGCGTATCGAAATCCCCCGTCACGTCGAGGCTCGTGTTTTCATCTGTCGAACAGATATGGATGCGGTTGTCCGGCAGCATTCGCAGCTCAAACAACTGACTCGTTGCCTTGTCCGCTACCGCCAATCGGGTGATCTCAATCGGCGAGGTGGAGTATAGGTTCTTCGTCTTGAACCGGCCCTTCGACACATATTCCGTCTGCAACTGCGGCATCGAGTCCACGACCCTACCCAGTAGGTCGTAGGAACCCAGGATGATCTGCTGGTTCTGCAGGTTCTTGTACCCGGGGTCTACACCGAAACCCGTCAACAATGCCGAGTTCTGACCCATCGCGTTCGCGTTGTCCTTAATGATGATCGTACTGTGCGAATAGTAATCCGGCAGCCAGCGGCGGTTCTTAATCATCGCTATCCCTAACGCAATAGCGGCACCGAGTACAAACAGGTACCAGTAATGCAGGAACCGCATCAGCCATTCCATCACGTTGAAGTCCGACTGGTCTTCCTGCTGCAGGTCCTGCGGGTTCTGCCCGTAGTTACCGTAGTTCCCGTTACCGCCATAGTTACCGTAATTGCCGTAATTACCGTAGTGCCCATAGTTGCCGTAATGGCCGTAGGCACCGTAATTGCCGTAATTCGCATTCCCTTGCGGGATATAATTGCTGTTCCCGCTCTTTGTATAATCTTTGTTTGATTCCATAGGCTTATTTTGTAAATAGTACCGCAAAGTTCAGGGCGGAGATCAGCAATCCTACCGAGGACGTCACGAGACCTAAGAATCCCGTGTACGTCGGCACCTTGACAAAACTGTCCTTCGTCCTGGCTACATAAATCACGTCGTTCGGATATACATAGTAATACTTCGAATCAATCACCGTGTTCGTCCGTATATCGAACTCCAGCACCTCCGGCTCTTCGTTCGTGCGCGGACGAATAATCTTTACGTGCTTGCGGTCACCCGAGTTTAGCAGGTCTCCCGACATCGCCAGCGCCTGGAAGATATTCATCTTCTCGCGGTAGATATAGTACGAACCCGAATGGATATCGCCAATCACCGTGAATTGTTTGTTATACAGCGCCAACTTCACGCTCGCGTCCGGAATGATCGCCCGGAACGCGGCCTCCAGCGTATCCTGTGCTTGACGCTCCGTCAGGCCCTCTAAATGCACCGGCTTAAGGAACGGGATATCCACCGTTCCGTCCTGATAGATGCGGTAGGTCACCGCATTCTCCGTACCCACCGACACATTGTTCGTTCCTAACGTCTTCGATATCGTCTCGTCCATCGTGATGAGGCGGTACATTATCTCGTCATTCACCTGCAACCGATAGGGCTCGTAATGCTCTATCTTCTCGTATTGCGGTAACTTATTGCTCTTCGTCGGCTCTTGCAGCAGGCCAATCGACTTATGCCCGTAACAGCCGGTCAGTATCACACTCGTCGTCAAAGCAACGAGCCAGTTCATTAATCTCTTGTTCATTGCTTTGTAAAGACTTGTTTATAGTTAATACCCATGTTCACCAGCGAGTAGATGAATACGCCGAACGAGATCGTCGCCGCTACGATACTCACCGCCGCTCCTGCGGAGTTGATACCGAACGACTGACCCTCAATCAGGCGGATATAAAGGATATCATTCGGCTCGATATAGTAAAACTCGGAGTTGATAATGTCCTCCGACCGTACGTCAAAGGTCTTGACGACCGTCTCCCCGTTCTTCTCGCGGATGAGCTTCACCTGACTCCTATCCCCGAACTCGTTGATATTCCCCGCCATCGCGAGGGCCTCGAAGATTGTCATCTTCTCCTTCGTAATCGGGTACTTCCCGCTCTGCTGACCGATGATCGAGAACGTTCTCCGCACTACGTTCACCTCCACGCTCACCATCTTATACCCCGGTATCTCATGCAGCAGCGTCGAGAGCTCGTCCTCTAACTTGTACTTCACTTCCCTCGTCGTCATCCCGAGTACATACACGTCCCCGAGGGTCGGGAACTGAATGTTTCCCTCGTCGTCCACCAGGTACGAATAGAGGTCGTACGTACTGCTCTCGCCGCCACCTCTATTCCCGCGCAATTGCGTATTGTTTCCGCTGCCCGCATTGTACATTCGGGAGATATTCTCGTCTAGCGAATACACGTACACAAACAACCGGTCCCCCGGCCGCATCTTGTAGTCCTCGAAGCTGATGGTGTCGGCATACGACGGGATTTTCTTGTCCGGTGCCTGCATATAGTTCACCTTCTTCGCCGTCACGCACGACATCATCATCCCCGCCAATCCTACTAATATTAATATTTTACTTTTCATAAATTCCTATTTCCTCATTCCTCATTCCTCATTCCTCATCGGCGCTCGTCCCACCCGAACGGGTGGCTTGCCAACGGCAACTTTGCCAGCGGATGGTAGTCGCCTACGAGTCCGATCGGCTCCGCTCCGCGGATCTGACTTACGATCTCGATGCACGGCCGTGCCTCCGCAATCCGGAAACCTTCGCCCGCTAAGATACGACGATAGCTCTCCGTATGCAGCTCCGTAAACCCTTGCGAGAACTCGAACTCCTCGCCGTCGATGTTCAGCGTACGGTAAGTCCGTTTCTCGCCTTGCACCGCATTCGCGGGCAGGCAGTCCGCATTGATGCTCAGGAAGTAGCGTACCCTCGCCTGCTTGAGTTCCAAATACCCCGCCACGCGGTCAAAACTCATCACGTGGACCACATTCTTCTGTACGGGACCGAAGATCCATTGCAGCATATCGTAAAAGTGTACGCCGATGTTCGTTGCCACGCCGCCCGACTTATGTACGTCGCCCTTCCAGGACGCGTAATACCAGTTTCCGCGGGAGGTGATGTAGGTTAGATCCACGTCGTAAATCTTATCCTTCGGTCCGTTCTGAACTTTCTTCTTGAGGTTCGCGATCGCCTCGTGCAGGCGCAGTTGCAATATCGTATAGGCCTGATGCCCGGTCTCGTTCTCCAGTTCCACGAGGTTATCGATATTATAGGGATTCAGCACCAGCGGCTTCTCGCAAATCACGTTCGTGCCCAGGCGCAATCCGTAACGGATAAACGCATCGTGGGTGTAGTTCGGCGTGCAAATCGACATCCAGTCGAGCGGCTTATCCGTCCTCATCTGCTTACTGCAGAAGCGGTCAAACTGCTCGTGCTCGGTGAAGAACGCGCAGTTCGGGAACGAACTGTCCAGTCGTCCGACCGAGTCAAACTTATCGTACGCTACCATCAGGTTATTGCCCGTATCGGCAATCGCCTTAATATGCCGCGGCGCTATATACCCCGCCGCCCCAATCAATGCAAAATTCAAAGAGTTATTCATATCTTCAGTAATAAAAAAGTACCTTTGTAGTCGTTTGGACTGCAAAGATACACTTTTTTTCTGATATATACAAATATTTTTGTATATTTTCTCTTTTTTTCTTACGCACTATGCATTTTTTTGAAGAAAATCGACCGCATCGTCATCCAAAAGTACTTCCAATCCGTCCGTACAGGATGTGCAAAGTACTCATCCAGATACTTATTCTCGCTCGCGAACAGCGCCTCAAAATCATCCGGATGGTCGATATAGAACGGCGGTATCAACCCCGGCTTGCACCTCGTCCGTTTCTCCTGCAACTCCTTTGGATACTGATTAAACATCGCCTGACTCAGCGGCCGTACCCCCACCAGCTTACAATCCCGCTTCAACCAGTTCAGCAGCATCGGCAGCTCGTCCAACCAGTACCGCCTCATCACCCTACCCCAACTCGTAATCCGGAAGTCGTTGTCGCTCTTGTCTTTGATATTCATGCCCCCGTTCTTGTCGAACACATACTCCTGTATATACTCCGCGTACGGGTGCATCGTGCGGAACTTATAGTAATAGGTAATCTCCTTATTCTTCCCTACCCTCGCTAACTTAATCAGCGGACCGTACACCTTCATCTGCTCCTGCGGATACGGCTGCGACCGCCGTTTCGCTACCACATATACGATATGCCCGGCGGGAATCTCTTCCGTCACCTCGAAGCCGCAGTAGTACAGCCGCCCCAATACCTCCGTGCGACTGAGCATCCGCTTGCGCCCTTTCGTTACGTCGTAGTACAGCCTACTGCTCAGCATCAGCCGCGGTATCACGCGCTTTACGAAGAACCAGAACGAGTAAATCACGTAGTTCAGTCCTTTAGGGTACTTCGCCAACATCTTCTGCTTGATATACTCCTGCGGACGGTAGCAACATACATATTTCCCCTCGTCCGGCAACTTCTGATTCACGATGCAGAAGCGCTTATTGATTCCCTTCGCGTCGTTGAGTAGCGTCAGATCTACCAGCGTCTTATACTCGTAATCCGGCAACTGCATGAACGAGAACCGGTCGCGGTTCGCCACCACCTTCGTCTGCCGACTGTTGAGGTCCGCCTTCTCGAGCAGCAATTGATAATCCTCCTCCGTCGTGAGCGACAGCACCGCCTGATGAATCGTCTCTATCGCTTCGCTCGACCTGCGTTCCTCCGGATGCCTAACCTGCGCATTCTCCCGTTGCTGTACCGGCATTACGGGTACGGTGATGCTCTGCGCATATTTCCAGTAGTGCTTGAATAGGATCACCACCGCGTCCATCATCGCTACGATACCCGTCACCCACGCCGCCACTACGGGCGAGAGCCCCATATTCACTTGCGGCAGAATAATATACCCGAGCGCAATGATAATTCCCATCGTTGTCAGCATGGACAGCATCTCCTGCCAGTACCACGTATCCTTATACGACCGGTATTTTTGTAGCACCCAACTGAGCACGACCCATACCGTCGCCATAATCGCGAACAGCACCACATACGAGCCTATGCTCGATTTCGAGGCAATCAATCGCCATAGTACGCATATCACGGACGCGATCGTCCATAGCACGTAATCATTTACTATTCTTCGCCACATATCGCTTAATGATGTTTTTCAAATTCTGTAATATCATCTCTTTGGTCCAAAGGACCATATTGTTCGTCCACCGTTGCGGATGGGTGGTGATCATCACCTGTTGGGGCAGCGTCCCCGCCTCGATGGCGCGGATAATATCCGCCGTCGTATGATAGACCCGTCCTTCCGCGATCCATCGGTCCTGATGGCCTATAATCTTATCCCGTACGCTTACCTTGTACCCGTCCCAGCACCGGCCGGTATCCGTCAAATAAAACGTCTTACTGAAATCCACATCGTAGTACGGCTCGCCAATGATCCCGAAATCGTGATAGTCATAGTGCTTCCATAGCGCCCTTCCGTCCCATTTGCTCATCGGTGCCCCGTGCATGCATATCGTCTTTACCGGGTAGAACGTGCGAAAATACCCTAACCATTGCTCAAAATGCACCTTCGCCTTCTCTATATCCCCTTTGCATATCGATAGATCCTCGTAGTGATACCCGATCTCGTGTCCTAATTTAACAATCTCCCGTATCACCTCCGGATCATTGCTTTCCGCCCCCACTCGGAAGTAATACGATGCCCGTATCCCCCGTTTCGCCTCAATCCGCGCCGTCGCCAAACTGTTGTGGGGACATTTATCCACGTCGTGCCGTAACACAATGGTTTTATTATTTTCTTGTTGGACAGCCAGCGCTGAAACAGCGCTACAAGGAGCACCAATAGAGTCCCGTAAAAACAGTAGTGCCCCCGCCGATGGGTCGGTGGGGTTAGGGGCGACGCCTGGGGCGTCGGTTTTCGAGGGACTGCTATTGGAGCGGACGGAAGAATCCGGCTGTCCAACCACCTCTTCGAACGTCGCGAACTGGTACCCCGCGGCTAGGAGCGCGTCGAGCAAGTGCTCGTAGGCATATAAGGTAAAATCTTTCATTGCAGTATGCTTTGTATCAGTATTTCAATCGGATGTACGGCCTTAATATGCGTTCCGTCCCAAATCTGCTGCCTGCACGACGTCCCCGGTGCCGCCACCATTAATTTCCTCATTCCTTTTTCCTCAATCCTCAATCCTTTTTCCTCATTCCTTTTTCCTATTTCCTCCTCCTCTACTTCCATCACCCGACGAACCGTCGGGAACAGCACCATCTCCCCTATCGCCATTGACGTCTCATAATGCCGCTTCTCGTACCCGAAGCTCCCCGCCATGCCGCAACACCCGGAGGGCACTACGTGCACGGTCGTCTTCGGAATAAAACTCAGCATCGTCACGGTCGGTTCGATGCCCACCAGCGCCTTCTGATGGCAATGGTGGTGCACCCATATATCGGCATCCATCGCGTGGAACGCTTCCCGGCTGATCCTCCCCGCCATCACTTCCCGTACCATAAACTCATCGTATAGCAAGCAGTTGCGCCCGATCCGCTCGGCGGTTTCCCGCATCTTCTCCGGCACCAGGTCGGGATATTCGTCTCGGAACGATAAGATGCACGACGGCTCTATCCCCACCATCGGCACTTCGTCCGATATCAGTTTCTCCAATTGCCGTATATTCCGTATCGCCTTTTTTCGGGCATATTTAAGGCACCCCTTCGATATCGCCGCTCTTCCGCTTTCGCCTATCTTCGGTACGATCACTTCATACCCCAAGTACTCCAACATTCGTTTCATCCCCTCCGCCAGTTCCGGTTCGTGATATCTTGTAAATTCATCCACGTATAAAACAACCTTTAGACAGCCAACGCCCTTAGGCGTTAAAGGAGCACTAATAGAGTCCCGTAGAAACAGTTGTGTCCCCGTCCGTGAAGGATGGGGGTTGGAGGGGCGACGCTGGGGAGCGTCGGTTTCCGAGGGACTGCTATTAGCGCGCACGTAAATCGGCTGTCCCTTGATTTGTGGTATTTCTCTGCGGTGGTCAAATCCGACGATGTCTTTGATGATGCGGCTGATAAAGGGGTTGCGGGCGCAGAAGTTGTAGATCGGTCGCACGACCGAACCCAGCGCCTCAATCGCCGCCATATGGGCGACGAGCCATACGGATAATGGCGTCCCGGTCCTATTATACCGCTGCTGCAGCACCTCCGACCGTATCCTCGTCATATCCACACTCGACGAGCATTCCCTCAGACACGCCTTGCACGCCAAACAACTATCCATCTGCCGCTTTATATCCTCATTCCCCCAATCCTCCGGATTCTTGGTCAGCACCTCTCGCAGCACATTCGCCCTCGCCCTCGTCGTCATCAGTTCGTCTCCGCTCACCTTATAGGCAGGACATATCGTTCCGCCCATCACTTGACTCTTCCTACAATCCCCCGCCCCGTTGCATCTTTCTATCTTCTGCAATAGCGACTCCCGTTTCCAACTATAAATCAACCCTACTCCTCTACTCCTCTCCTCCTCTACTCCCAAGGCGCGAAGCGCCGTATCCATGGGCGGCGTCTCTACAATCTTCCCGACATTCAGCACCCCCTCCGGGTCCCACGTCCTCTTCACCTCCACCATCATCCGGTACACCTCTTCCCCATACATCATCGGAATAAACTCGCCCCTCAGTCTCCCGTCCCCGTGTTCTCCACTGAGACTCCCTTTATGCTTCTTCACGATCGCCGCCGTCTTTTCCGCTACCGTGCGGAAGAGTTTTCGGTCTTTCGGATCCTTTAAGTTTAGGATAGGGCGCAAGTGTAACTCGCCCGTCGCGATATGGCCGTAATATACGCAGCTGAGCCCCACTTCCTTCATCATCGCCATAAAGTCGTGCATATACGCCTCCATCCGTTCCGGCGCTACGGCCGTATCCTCTATCACCCCTACCGGTTTCGCATCCCCCGGCATCCCACTGAGCACACCCAGTCCCGCCTTCCTCAAGTTCCACACCCTTTGTATATCTTCCCCATATATCCTCGTACACGCATAAACCCTACTCCCCTCCTCCTCTACTCCTCTACCCCCAAGAAGGAGTTCGGCTTCGAACGCATCCGCATTTGCGGATGCTTCGGGCCCAACGAACTCCGCAATCACCAGCGCTCCCGGCTCCCCTTGTACGAAGAACCTGTCCCGCTCCGCCTGCTTATTTCCTTTGCATAGCTCCAGTATCTTTCCGTCCATCAACTCTACCGCCGAAGGGTGGTGTTTGAGGGCTATGAGGTTAATTCGCCAGCTATCGTTGAGGTCCCGTAAATGGGCAGCCACCAATAACTTCTCTTTACTCGGTATCGGATCGAGACTCACTTCAATCTCCGTCACCAGCGCCAGCGTCCCCTCACTCCCCGTAATCAGCGCCGTCAAACTCTCTAATCCTTCATCCAGTGCGTATCCGCACGACCGCCGCTTCAGCGTCTTATCCGGGAATGCCTCTTCCAATATCTCCCTCACTCCTTTTTCCTCATTCCTCATTCCTTTTTCCTCATTCCATAATTCCAGTATGGCGTCCCACCGCTCGGACGGTCCGTCGCTCCGGTACGAGCCGTCGCTCCGTACCTCTACCGTCGCTCCATCGCTCAGCATCAGCCTCAGCCCCACCACGTGGTGCCTCGTACTCCCGTAAATCAGACTGTGCATCCCGCACGAATTGTTCCCTACCATTCCCCCGATGCAGCACCGGTTACTCGTACTCGTCTCCGGGGAGAAGAATAACCCCGTCTCTGCGAGCGCTTTATTCAGTTCGTCCCTCACCACCCCCGGCTGTACCCTTGCTCGCCGCTTCTCTGCATCAATCCATAGGATCCGGTTCATGTACTTACTCACATCCACCACGATTCCGCTCCCTACCACTTGCCCGGCGATACTCGTTCCTCCGGCGCGGGGGATGAGACAGGTGTGGCGCTCTTTCGCGAGTCGTAATAACTCGCGCAAATCCTCTTCCGTCTCCGGATACGCTACCGCCATCGGCATCTCGCGGTACGCGGATGCATCCGTGGCGTACGCCATCTTATGTATGTCGTCATCGTAAAATTCCATATACGATCTCTCCTAATCGGTAATATCCTTTTTTACAAATATGTATCCATCGTCCCGGTTCCTTTAGTTCCCCTCCGAATTGCATCTTAAAGTCCCTCACTCCGTACGGTTTCCCCGGTTCCCCGGCACCCATAAAATCAAACGTCTCTCTCCCCGTCTCTACGGCATAGCGCAGCCCCGCATACGTCGCCGGCACCGGCCCCACTACGTACCATTCATATACCCGCCTCTCATCCTTCACCACAAACATTCCCCCTATTACCTTCCCCACTTCTTGCTGCGCTGTGAATGCTTCGCTGTGTATGCTATCGCTGTGGATGCTTCGCTGTGGATGCTGCGCTGTGTATGCGTTGCTGTGTATGCGTTGCTGTGTATATTTTTCTAGTGTATTAACAGCAGGCTCCGCCTGCATACACCGCGAACTTTGTTCGCATACACCGCGAACTTTGTTCGCATACACCACCAGCAACTCCCCCACTCCCATCTCAATCGCCTTTTCAAAAAACTCCTTTGGCCACAGCGGACGGTGCACTTTCTTCTTATATAGCTCCTCCAATAGCGCATACCATTCCCCTATATTCCTCATTCCTTTTTCCTCATTCCTCAATCCTCTTTCCCCTACTCCTCTACTCCTCTCCACCTCTACCCCTGCATGGGTGATGGCGCGCCTTTTTGACTCGTGTATGCGCCCCCACATCGCCTCCCCGTCTCGGCAATCTACATGGATATCATAGTGCCTCCGATACTCCCATCCGCACGCCTCAAACGCCTCTCTCCACGGACTCAAATCCACAAAATTCCTCGTCTCGATATAGATCACCCGTCCTTCGGACAACCTCTGTATCTCTGCCTCCGTCTCCCTCAGCAGCCGTTTCACTTCCTCTATCGTCGCATCCTTAGCCAGCAGCGGTCCGCCGAAGATGATGGCGCGGCAGCTGAGCCGCTGCTTCCATTGCCTCCGTTCTTTGGATATATATCCCGTCACCATCCCCACGGCCCGTTTCCCGCGTCTCACCTCGGTATGAAACGGCGTCATCCATTCGGTGCAGGCACAGTAAAACCGCCAGGCTTCCTCACTCTGAAACCATGTCCCCGTCTCCGCTTCTTGCATCAATATGTTCCATTCATCGTTCATACATTATTTACCCTACTCCTCTACCCCTCTACTCCTCTACTCCCAATCTCCTCACTCCCTTCACGATCGCCATCCACACATAATGTCTCCCGTACTTCGGGCAATATCTCTTTATCTCCCTCCCCTTCTCTATCCTCGTCATCAGCGTTCCGATCTTCCTCACGATTTTATTTTGGGGACAGCCGGCGTTAGCGGTCTGACAGCGCAGCGGTCCCAGTATCTCTCTATACAATCGTTCACCATATTTCCGAATCCTCGGACGCTCACTATACCCCGTCCACCTTTCTTTCTCTATCCCGAACGCCTTCACCACCACGTACCCCATCACCTCCCACGGCTCCAGCATATGCAGCGGCTTCAGCACCTCGTATAACTCCTTCGGCAGCCTTTCTCTTTGGCACAGCAGCGCCAAGTCGCTCAACTGCTTCATATTCGTTCCCGAACTCGTACAGTGCTCCCACGCGTGCAGGAACACGAACAATTGATTGAATCCCCTTTCCGGCACGCGGTATTTTGTTCCCTCGATCTCTATCGTCTCGCACTCCTCCATCGCTTTCGCTTCGACAGCGCGGTAGATACGGTCCTCTTTCGGTAACACCCACCGTATCGTCTGGGGGTGGATCTCGAACACGAACCCGTCTTTTGTATTGAAGTTATAGTGCCTCTCGTTCTCCTCTTCGCTCTCGTGGTGCCACGTCACCTCCATCGTCTTGCAAATCGCCTCCGTCACCTCGTCATAATGCCCGTGTCCTACCCATATATCCGCATCGCCCCATTGCCTGAGGTACGGCAACGGATAGAGTTGCGCCAATCCGAATCCCTTCAGCAGCACCGGCTTCACGCCCGTCCCCTCAATCGCTCTCCATACTTCCTCCAGCGCTCTCCTCTGCCTCTCCTGCCCCATCATCGCCTGCATGCATAGCATCTTTAATCCTTTTTCCTCAGTCCTCATTCCTTTTTCCTCTACTCCCCTACTCCCCTTCAGCACCTCATTCGCAATGAGTGCTCCCGTCCCCTGCCTCTCCGCCAATGCCATCACTGCCTGCCATTCCTCGCAGGAAACCCTACTCCTCTCCTCCTCTACTCCTCTACTCCCGCCAAACACGGCTTGCCTTAATAATCCTAAATATGTCTCTTCTATATTCATCCCATTTGTTAATTATCACAAACTATCTCTAGCACGTGTTCTATCAATCCGGCCTTCGAAGGGTCTAATAGTAAGTGTTCAAAATCCTTCTTCTTCATATTCAGATCCGTTTCACCTACCACTTTTTTTATTATCTCCACCAATTGGGTTTTGTTAGTGATACCCCTTCGTTCGTTTAAAAACGCATAATCCGGTTGGGTGCGTTGCCATAAGAATAGGGTATCATAGAAATCTCGTCCTTTTTGACGTGCTATCAACGCGGATAGTTTCATAGATAGTAGGACGGATAATGGTGGAACCGCCACCGGAAAATAGAATCCCAAACGCTGTATGGTAGCCATCTCACGAGGATATATAATGCCCTGATCTTGTGCCTCAATCTTCATCAAAAATCGTTCATCGCGATGCCCCGTTACTTGCAAATCAAATAGTAGTTCCGGGAAATACACATTTCTGCGATAGGCTTGCAACTTACTTACTTCCTTATCTTTAGCAATAGCTTCCAATCCCTGTAACTGCAAATACCGAATCAACCCATCTGTCATAGTTAAAAATTCGGTTTCGCTCAAGCCCTTACAGTCAAAATCCAAATCCTCCGAAAAACGGTCTATACCTTGAATAAGTCTTAAGTTTGTTCCTCCGATAAAAATTAACTTCTCGGCATATATGGAACGAGATATCCACTCTAAGGCCATCAGTTCCACATATTCTTTTATCATATGCTTTTGATAGAGTGCATTCTTTGCTATCAATGGAGGGAAAAATCCCCGTATATATTGTAGATCAATCATATTCCGTACGTTTTTAACAATGTCTTTACTCGTTTAGCTAACGCTATGCCATTCATTCGAGTTAAGAACGTCTCTAATCGTTCTTTATTTAGTTCTTCGGCCATCCAATCCTCATCAAATCTCAATTCTTGCATATCTTCAGCAGTAACATACTGTGGATAAAGATAGAGTAAGTCGAGGATTGCCTTCTCCGGTGTTGCCATCCAAAACTGCTTTCCGTCACGCATTCTTTTCGCTTCGTACCCAAAAAACAAGGCGGGTTGTATGGTTTGATAGGTATAGTTGCCAAACGCATTTTTATAATGTGCAGTCTTTTGCGTGCTCACGCTCAATATCTCTGTTACTGCCTCGGGAATAATGCCATAAAATGCAAGAGCCGTATGAAGACTGATATAGGATGGTGAATATATTTGTCCGGCAAAATAATAGGCATAATCAGGTTGTGTCAAATAGTCCGCAAAAGCATACCAACCTTGTCTTAAAGAAACTATTTGTCCTTTCCGTTGCCATTGATTATAATTACTCCTATTAAATTGGGGTATAATGGCTTTTACTTGTTGTGTGTTAAAACATCCAAACGGGTGCCATTGCTGGTAAAAATGCAGATATGTCATAATGATTTATTTCTATTTTGCTGCAAAATTACTACTTTTTTGGAATATATGCAAGAAAAAAGTGATTTTTTTCATACAAAAAGTTTACTTTTTTCGCATTCTTAGATTTTTGTATAGATTTTTATTGGATTTTCTTCGCGTCGCGTCCGCTCGTTTAGGGACGTTTGAGTAGTGGGTTACTCATACTTCGCCCAATCTGCGTAATTGAGGAGAAATCGCCGCAACGCCCCTGCCTTTGCAGAGCAATGGCATCGCGTAAGGCCATTTCGACGGGCCGCCCGTGCTTTAGCCGGGCATAAAGGCAAGCGTGGCCATTGCGTTGGCGCAAATGTGCGAAATAAGCCGATAGGGTTAATCGTTCGAGCAAAGCGAGATAAGAATAACCCTATAGGCTGAGCGGGAAAAATAAATCTGTGCAATCTGTGAGAGATATCAGTTCCCCGCGTTATATTCTTCCAGGGCGCGTCGCAGCACCACCATCGCCTTGGCGAGCTCCTCTTTCTTCAGCACATACGCCATCCTCACCTGCTTCTTCCCCTCCTCGGAATCGGTATAGAACCCCGCCCCGGGCGCCATCATCACCGTCTGTCCCTCGTAACTGAAATCCGTAAGGCACCACTGACAGAACTTCTCCGCATCATCCACAGGCAACTGCACCATCACGTAGAACGCCCCCATCGGCGTCGGGGCAAACACCCCGGGTATCTGGTTGAGCTGGTCAATGAGGAAATTCCGCCGCTGCAAGTACTCGTCGTACATCTCCTCCATATACTCCTCCGGCGTACTCAGACTCGCTTCTGCAATCACTTGCCCGAACAGCGGGGGCGACAGCCTCGCCTGACAGAACTTCATCACCGCCTGCCGTACCGCCTTATTCTTCGTTATCAGCGCCCCTATACGTATCCCGCACTCGCTGTACCTTTTACTTACACTATCCACGAGGATCACGTTCTCCTCAATCCCTTCCAGGTGGCACGCACTGATATACGGTTTTTTCGTATAGATAAACTCCCGATATACCTCGTCCGAGAACAGGTACAGATTGTATTTCTTCACGATATCCCGTATCTGCCGCATCTCCTGCTTCGTATACAGGTACCCCGTTGGGTTATTCGGATTGCAGATGAGGATCGCCTTCGTCTTCGGGGTAATCAACTTCTCGAACTCCTCTACCGGCGGTAACTTAAACCCGTCTTCGATATGCGTCTTCACGGACTTCACCACGGCGCCGCAACTGATGGCGAACGCCATATAGTTCGCGTAACTCGGGTCGGTCACCAGGATCTCGTCCCCCGGGTCCAGGCACGCCATATACGCGAACATAATCGCCTCCGATCCGCCGGAGGTGATGATGATCTCGTCCGGACTGAGGTCGATCCCGTAGTTGGCGTAATAACTCACCATCTTCGTGCGCAGCGACTTCAGCCCCTGACTGGGCGAATAGTCCATCACTTTCGGTTGGAAACGCTGTACCGCCTCTAAGGCGCACGCCGGCGTCGCTATATCCGGTTGCCCGATATTGAGGTGATATACTTTTATGCCGTTGAGCTTCGCGGCATCCGCATATTTCGCCAATTTCCGTATCGGCGACTGCGGCATCTTCTGTGCTCTTTGCGATATTTCCATATCTATCTTTAGTTTTTGGTCTTTCGTTTTATTCCTATCGCATACAACGGAACGTTGGTAAACGCACGCGACAAATAGGTTTTTCCTACTTGCCGCGCCCCTTCTAAAATCAATGGTTTCCTATTTTTAGAATCCTTCCACTCGTAAAGTGTTGACATTAAGCATCTTTCCATATATTCGCGCATTTTTTCTGACATATATTATGCCATATAATACATTTTTTTTGACATATCTATGGCATTGTTTCACACTTTTTTTGACTTATTTCGCTGCAAAATTACACTTTTTTTCTGATATATGCAACTTTTTGCCAGAAAAAAAGTGAATTATTTACGTTTTGCTATCTCTTGGGCTGCTATTAGCGTGTGCCCCTTGTCTAGCGCCGTTGAGCAGTGCGACGCTCAAACTCGCCCAATCTGCGTCCCTCCTTTAGCCGGGCATAAAGCAAAGCGTGGCCATTGCGATGGCAGCAAAATCCGCGTAATAGCGCCAACGGCGCGAGCGGGAGATATAAATCTGTGGAATCTGTGAGAGCGATTATTCTTCAAGCATCTGCACAATCTGCGCATTGGTGTCCCCAACCCTTTGGAAGTACGCTTCGCGCTTCTTCATCCACTCCTCTTTGCGCGAGTGCTCCGCAAACTCCTTGACTACGGGCAGCACATCCTTGAACTCACGTATATTGCGCAGCAACCCGTATTCGTTCTCCAGGACCTTAAAGTTCGTCATATCGTTCGGTCCCACGAATGTGTTCGTCCTTATCGCCGGCGTCCCTAATAGTGCCGCTTCTGCGGCCATCGTTTGGCTGTCGCCCAGATACAGGTCGGCATAGGTCAATACGCTGTGGATTGCGTTCGCCGCCGTAGGCAATTGGTATTGCTGTAATTCAGCGGGCAATGGTTTCTCGGAGGAGATATATACCCGCATATGGGGTTCAATCGCCGCAATGAGTTGTTTTTTCTCGTCTAACGTCAACCCGTTGTTATGTACATCGTGATTGGCATACCACCCTACGAAGCGTAGTACCGCATAAGGCTTGTTCTTGTCCCGTAATTGCTTACCGATTTTCGCCTCCGGCGTGAACACCGACGGAGCGAGATAGCAATCCTCAAACATTCCCGCTATGCGCAAATGTTTTTTCCCGTAATCTAAGGCGAACTTCTTCGGTGTTATCACCTTTGTACACAGGGGTACTACATAGCGATTCGTCACCTTCACCACCTCGGAATCCGGGAAGATAACGGACTTCGCACCTATCATCTTGGCTACGAAACAGCCGTAGAACGAGGCTTTCGACACGATTACGTCGGGCTGCCAACGTTTGGCTATCCGTTTGTAATTAAGGATGAGTTTGGGGGTCCCTAATATCTTGTCTTTCAGCGTCTTCTTATGTAACCCGAATATCTCGAAATCCACTTTTTCCTCGCGCAGCACATTGAGCAGCACATCCTTATCCCGCGCCAGCACTTTTATCTCGTGCCCGTCGCGCACCAATTGTTGCATTACGTATTTGAACTGATAGTAATGCTTCGGGTGATTTAATTCAAAGATATATTTCATAATTCCTCAATCCTTTTTCCTCATTCCTTTTTCCTATCGTTCTCTCCGCAAAAGTACTTTATTGGCTTGCACGGAGCACCAACCGCAACGCAATACGGCGGAATATCTCTCGTCACCACGCTGCCGGCACCTATCACCGCTCCCTCGCCTATCGTCACACCGGGCATGATGATACTACCAATCCCGATATGAGCCCCGTCTTTGATAACGATGGGCGCATACTTGAGTTCGAGGTCCATTACGGGCTTGCCCACTTCGTATTGACTTAGGTCGCGCTGATGGCAAAGGAGCATCACCCCGCGCGTAATCCATACGTTCTTACCGATGGTCACTAACTCCGGTGCAGACTGATCAAAATCGACAGTGGCCGCAATCTTGGTACCTTTACCGATCTTAATTCCCATCATCTTATAGAAAGGAGTCCGTAACTGTGCCGGGAACAAGTGCCGTGCAAATGCTGCACATATCCGCACCACAACCCCGTGCGCTACATTTTTAACTGTTCTGTGATTATTTGCCATAATATGTTATTTTTCAATTTTTGACCCCAAGCATACATCAAACATACTCCGTCCACTCGTCGGAGCGGGTATTCAAAAAACATTGAAAACCCAATCGTTCTCCTGCCTCAATATTGGCGGGTATATCATCTATATACAGCGTCTCCTCCTGCTTAATCCCGGTCTCTTTTATCACGTGCTCATAGCACCTTATATCCGGCTTCGCTATCCGTATTTCGTTGGAGAAGAACACGGCTTCGAACGGAATGCCCTCTAATTGTTTCCTCGTCCACTCCGCATGGAGTTCGTTAATATTCGATAGCACGTACAGTTTATACCCCTGTTCATGCAATGCAAGCAAACGTTGTCTCCGTTCCTCCGGTATCCCTATCAGCATCGCCATCCAAGCATCTACTACCTCTTGCCTCGTCGTACCGGGTTTGCACACTTTCAGTATGCCCTCCACAAACTCATTTGTACTGACGGCTCCCACTTGATACTTCGCTACCAACTCACTCTCCCCCGCTCCGATCAAATCTCCTGCGGTGATAATCGTGTTGGGTTTTTCCTCACTATCTTCCAGCATTGCCGTATTAGGCAATAAGCGCATAAACGCCTCTAGTGTTTTGCGGATATCAACGTCTATCAAGACGTTTCCTAAATCGAAAAGTATATTGCGTATCATAATTTAATCAATAAACATCCTAAACCACATTTCTAAGTTTACCCACTTCCATATGTCTTTTGACACATTCACTTCACCACGCAAATGCCGTTGATATAGTGCAATTGCCTCTTCCGGCACGATGTATCCGCGATTCTTAAATGATTCCGAAGTTAAAATATCCATAATGAACTTCTGGAATTTCTCCTCTCTAAACCACTCATCTTGAGGCACCGAGAATCCCATTTTATCTACGCGTTTGCGAACGCCCTCGGGCATAATTCCTCGCATTGCTTCGCGCAAGATATACTTTGTATAACCCGAACGTACCTTAGCATTATCATTCAGCGCAATGCAATATTCCACAAGTTCGTGGTCCAAGAACGGCGCACGCGAGGTAATACCAAACGCAGCGGCATTGCAGTCGCCCCACTTAAGAAGGTGCTCTAACTTATACTCAAAGTGATTAATCAGCATCTCCCGCATCGATTTCGAACCATATAATTTGTCTCCGATGATGCTATGCTTAAATCTTTCAGCAAACGCAGGATTGATATATTTGCGTTGAGCCACACGGGCTTTCGTACGTAATTTTGCCGGTAACATAAAGAAAGCAAAATACTTCAAACTCCTTGTAGAATGGTGCACGCGTAAATAACATATATTCTCTCGTATAAACGTCAGCCATCGGAAATGAGTAAATAGTGTCTTGTAATATAATCCCGGTATATATTCATACCCGGCTAACGCCTCATCGGCTCCTTGCCCGTCTAAGGTCACTTGTGTCCCTAACTCATGCGCCATTTTCATTACGCAGTAGTGCGCATAGGAGGACGTCGTAGGCATTGGTTCCGCGTGACTGCGAACGAAGTGATCTAAATCCTCAAACAGCATATCGGCCGTTGGACGCGCGTAATGCATATTCGGCACGATTCCGGCGAATTGGTCGATATACTTTGACTCATCGGACTTACAGTCTTTTCCATATACAGAGGAGAAAGAATGCACGTCTTTATATTTCAATCGGTTGATAACGGTTGACGTGATAGCCGACGAATCTAATCCCCCACTCAAGCATACGCCCCAAGGCTTATCCGTTGGCACACGCTTTTGAATAGCCGCCTCAAAGCGGGATAGAAATTCATTCGTATCCGATTTGTATCGTGTCTCCCGAACTGCCGTTGCTAAATCGTACCATTTCTTAATTTTAACACCCTCTTTATCAATTGTCATACAATGCCCATGTTGTAATTTCTTGATCCCGTCAAAGAAAGTATCCTCACCCTGATCAGTACGATTGAAAACTAAATAATCAAATATGGCAGCATCATTAGCTTTAGGTTTTGTTGATAGATGAGGAAGAATTGATAATATATCAGAAGCAAAAATGAAGGAATCTCCATCTATTGCGTAATATAACGTCTTTACTCCAAATCGATCACGGGCGACAAACAATGATTTTGCTCTCGTATCGTAAATGGCTAAGGCAAACACGCCATTAATATTTGATAATGCCGAAACTCCTCTTGAAGCATATTGCTCTAAGAGATAGTTCTCATCACTAATTTTAGAGGTGTTGTTATACAACTCTCCATTATACACAATTTTATAGCCATTATTCTCAAAATGCTCTTGACTATGAAACTCTAGCGTTTTCAAGTTAATATTTCCACAAAATTTCATATATTTACAGAATGATAAATGTTTATTAATTTATTTACAATAATCTCACTCGTTATGCCATCTTTCTCCAGTTTCTCTCTTCCGTTAGTGTAGATATCCTTTTCTAATGCGTTTTGTACTAATTGAGCGATTTCTTGTGGTTCTCTTGTTTTGGCCACGAAACAATAATCAACACCCTCCAGTCTTTCACTTACATCGCCCACTTTAGTGACCACAATGGGTCGATTACAAGCCATCGCTTCTTTTATTGCATTAGGGCTTCCCTCTACTCGACTTGTTAATAGGACCAAATCAGCTGCATTATACCACAAAGGTGTTTGTTGATGAGGTACACCTATAAAATAATGAACCTCAATATCATTCATATCCATCATCGAGAATGCTTTTGCAGCTACCGGATAGTCTTTATCCGGTCGAGATGGATCCGCAGGAAATAAAATATGCTTCTTATTACTTTCCCAACCTAACATCTTTTGACATTCCGCTTTTTCCATCGGCAAGAAATGTTTCAAATTAACTCCATTAGGTAATATATTTGCTGACTTCACGCCTAAGAAGTTGTACATATCTTTAGACTTAACAATTATTGCTTTCCATTTTCCCAAATATGCAAATATACGAATAACGTAAGTATACCATTTAGCATCTCGCACGTCACTTCCCATTAACGATACAACTAAAGGCCGTATGCCGGCCAATGTAGCCAAAAATGCCGTCAAAGAGAAATGCGCATGAATAACATCAAAATGATGACTCTTCACAAATTTTCTTAGTGGACAAACATTCCGCAAATAGCCACGGATGCCTTTCCCTTTAATAAGGTAGTATTCAACATCAACACCAGCCTCCATCAGCGCATCTCCTTGATTTTTCACCACAGGAGAAACCGCTCCATGATTCCCGGATACAATAAATAATACTTTCATCACTTCAAATTTTCATAATACCATGCGCAAGCATTTGCGAACCCTTCTACCGCACTGAACTTCGGGTCATAGCCCAAAATCCGTTGCGCCTTAATAATCGAGGCTTGGCTATGCGGAATATCGCCGGCACGATTGGCGCGATAGGTCGGTTCTATCTTCGCTATCTCCGGATCAAGCTTCGCCAAGTTATCGCGCAAGCAAGCAAACAACTGATTCAGCGTCGTATTCCCGCCATACGCCACATTGAATACGAAATCCACCGGCGCATTCTGTGGCAGATTCATATTGTAGAGTTCCGCGCGCTTCACAATCTCGTCGTGCGATACGGTCGCTGCCAATTCATTCGCTTGAATCACATTATCAATATACGTAAAGTCGCGACTATACGTTCCATCCCCGTTGATGAACGGCGACTCGTGATTAATCAGTGCTTTTACCCAGAGCGGTATAACCGCGGCATAAGCCCCGTTCGGATCTTGTCGACGACCAAAGACATTGAAATACCGCAAGCCGATGGTCTCTATGCCATACAAGGAGGTGAACACATTCGCGTAAAGCTCATTCACAAACTTCGTAATCGCATAGGGTGAGAGCGGACGACCGATATTGTGTTCTATCTTCGGCAGTTCCTTGCTGTCGCCATAGGTGGAGGACGACGCAGCATACACGAATCGCTTCACCTTTTCATCCCTAGCCGCGACGAGCATATTGAGGAATCCGGAGATATTATTCGCATTGGTCGTGATGGGGTCGTTAATACTCCGCGGTACCGAACCGAGCGCAGCTTCTTGCAATACTACGTCGCAGCCCCGCACGGCTTTGCGACAGGTATCCAGATCGCGTATATCGCCCTCAATAAAGGTGAAGTTGGGGCAACTCATCAGCGGTTCGATGTTGTGCATAAATCCCGTAGACAAGTTGTCCAGGCATACGACCTCGTAGCCCTTCTTTACAAAATGTTCACATAGGTTACTACCTATAAATCCGGCTCCGCCGGTGATTAAGAGTTTCATATGATTGAATTATAAATTTCGGTTAATCGTTCAATGTGCTTTTCGATCGAGTATTCCTTACGAACCTCTTTCGCAATACCTTGCGCTTGCGCCTTGCGTTCCTTGAGTTGATGGAGTAAGTTCTCTATCTTATGCGCACAATCCTCTGCGTTTTCGGTCTTAAATAACGTTGCCCATTGCCCATTCTTCGTAATTTCCTTCATTACTGCCCAATCGTTCACAATCACCGGTAATCCGGCTGCCATAGCCTCAACAACGGCGATGCCAAAAGTATCAGAAGCGGAACTATACACAAACCCATCCACAGATTTCAATAAGGATGGTACATCATCCCTAGCACCTAAAAAATGGACATTTGTCAACTTCTCTTTTTTGCAAAGTTCTTCACAATCGTCATATAGATGTTCAAGTCCTTGTGTCCGTTTTCCGACAAAATAGAAATCAAAATTATCAATCCCGCTCTGTTTCAATTTTGCAATACTTTGCACAACAACGTATTGTGACCTAACAGTATTAAAATTCCCGACCATCATTAATTTGGGGCGATGATTTTCCAATAATTCGGCATTAGGTATTGCTTTATTAATTTTTTCAAAGTTTATGCCATTGTATACCACTTGATATCTAGTAATATTGGCATCCATTTTCACCTTCTCGTCATAATACTCTTTTTCATATTCACTGACAAATAGCACTTTGTCGGAACGATGCAAAATCAGATTTCTATACCACCACGGAGCATTGCGAAATGTAAAACCATGCATCGTAGATACTAATTTGATATGCAATCCCTTCTTTGCAATAAGACACACTAATGCAGAAGATGGGGTTTGCGCATGAATAATATCCACATGTTCTTGAATCAATATATGACGCAAATCAATTATATAGCGAATCAGCGACTTAGTTTTCGGTACACATCGTAATTCCGCTCCGGATTGGTGAAATAAAGCAGCTAAATTTCCTTCTTTTCGATAAATGCACACCAATTGATACGGTACTTGTTTATACCTCGAACAAACATCTAAGATAAGGGACTCTGTCCCTCCTTGATTCAATGCGCCAAAAACGTATGCGACTCTTATCATAATGTATCAATCACCATTATTTTGTATAGTCGGCAAGGTTATCCAATCACCCCAAATCCTGTCCCATTTTCCTGGTTTAAATCCTCCGGTTCCACCCATATGGAAGAAGGTAAACTCTCCAAAATACGGATGACCATTTACTTCATAAAAGTCGACCCGTACATGAGGAACACCTTGAGATAGCTTTGCCGCTAATTGTTTCATTAACTCAAACGATTTCGGTTTTTCTATTGGAGTATCCGACATAGGGTGCGTTTGAATTAAATCTAGGTGATTATAATTCTCATCAAAATAATCAAACTTGACACCATTTTTGGATCCGCGCTCAGTGGCGATAAATAATGCCTTTACTTCCCCATTAAAGCAGAAAAACTTATAGTCTCTTAATTCCCCATATTGATCCTCCATATATTGCTCGGCAAACACACACTTCTTGACTTTTTTATATGGCCACTCACGACCGATTAAATACACATTTCGACTAAAAGAGTGGCGCAGTTCTCGCAAAGCTTTGCGTTTATTCAGTTTTGATTTATCTTTGCACACAACAATTCCGTTTCCTCCCCCGTCATGATTTGTCTTTAGCACAAACTGATTCGGTAATTTATCCCATTCTATATCCGCGGGTTTATTCCATCGCGCTATCGTTGGTATTACATATTCGTCCCCTATCATCTTTGCCACATATTCTTTCACGGCATACTTATCCACCATAGTTATATATTCCGGCTTCCGATTATGCAACTTTAACCATTGCAACTTTTCATTAAACGTATGGGGATGCTCAAAATTCAGCCATTCTCCCATACTTAAGCGACAATAAATTTTTAAATATAGTTTATCGCTCGGAATTAGCCATGGCATACGGCGAAATATCGCAAACACAAAGTGCCGCGGATTATGAATTAAAGCATTAATAGCATTTTTTAAAGGATTTCTCATAAGCTCGTATTTAATTATTTATTTTCATCAATCTAAGCCTCTCCCGCTTAACTTAAACCATGCCCATGCTACCCACGCCACGAACATCAGCACGCACCAATACGTATAGAGTTGCTTCCATTTAATTCTTGGCATTTGGGATACGCCGTAGGCGGCAAAGAGCAGTTCAATCATGTATGCGGGTAAATGGAACCGATCCACATGCATAAAGGCCGACTGCACGATAATGATCAAATAAGTAGCAAGAAAAGCGCCCAATAGCACATTATTCCGCCATCCGGTGGTGGGAGATTTATCTAAAATCAACAAAATCAGCCCAATAATACAAAAGAGTGATAGCACATTTTTCACCACATTCCCGGCATGATGCATGCGGTGATTCTCTTGCCCCGGAGTTTCCACCATCGTCGGGAAAGGTATCGTAAAAATCATAGGTGCTAACACTGTCTTTGATGCATATTTTGCTAATGACTGCGTTTTTACAACCACACCATATCTTGATTCCTGATTTGTATGTCGTCCTTCCCAATAGAATTCTATTTCAGACATTACGCGCCCTCCAACGAAAAATCCTGCACATAATACAAATAAAATGAGAACCAACCATCGCCTTCCAAGATTCGCGACTTTTTGACTACTTAGCAACAAAGCCATAATAAACGCAAATACGGCTGCCAATCCCAAGACCGTTCGGAAGAAGAAGAGCGAAGCGGCTAATAGGAATACCGGTGCAATAGTTCCAACTCTAAATTCGCGTGAGCGAATGAGATTATCCGCCCGCTCTAAAAATAGTACCAACAAGAATATCATCTCCGTCTCTTTGAGGTGCAATCCGCTATAAATAATGAAGTGCGGCTCGAGCATAACGAAGATGGCCGCCATCCGCCCGACGGATTCTCCGAAATTTCGACTACCCAATTTATATATCAACACACATATGAGAGCACTCCATATTGCCTTAATTAAGCGCGCCAGCAAAATACTATTATTGGTCAGCAAATAAATAGAACCCAGATAGAGCGGATAGCCGGCATCAGAAATTCCGCCGCCTTCTGCAAACAACCAATTAAAAAAAGTGGCAGGATGTCCTTCTCGAATACAATTTGCCATCCATTCTGCAGCATCATGATATCCTTCTGCATCTGCGGCATGGAACATAAAGGGTGGTTTATCAGATAATCGGGTAAAGAACCAATAAAGGAATAACACCATTATAACGCGAATAACTAATGCCGTCCAAAAAAGTTGCCGTTTAAATAATCGTGGTGTGTAATTGCCCCATAGCTTTGTCAGTTTATTCGACCCATAAAAGAAAGCCATCACCCCGACAATTCCGAATAGCCACCAATACCACAACATTACATAGGCACTAAAACGAATGGCAATTATCAGCAACGCGCTGATATACGCAATCACTGCTTGAAAAGCGTAATTAGAAGGGAAATATGTCAATTCTCGTCGTTGAATCATCTTGTCACAAATCACAAATCACAAATTACCCCTCATCCAACAATACAATCTCGGGCTCACATTTATCAACATCGCCCTCTTTAAATAGGTCTTGGACTCCCGATGCATTGTTAACGGGAACACTTTGCGTGTCCGCAACTGTGCCAAATAGCATTCCTTTTCATTATAGAATTGTTTTGCCACAGTGGTTAATACCCCCTCCGCCAAACTGCTACGCATATTTCTGAGCCATTGGCATTGAGGATGTTTCTCTATCAGCGCATTCAGCGTATCAATCACAATGAATTTATCATCCAAATTCTTCCTCAACTTATTTTTATCCACAGCCTTCGTAATACTTCCCTCTCGCATCAAGTAGTTGTACACAATCGTAACTGTGGCATTTATCCGCTTCGCTCGCAGCACCATTCTTGGTGTCCACTCCACATCTTCAAAATATATCCCGGGCGTAAACAAGCACCCACTATCGCACCCCTCGCCTTCGGGAGAGGGGCCGGGGGTGAGGCTCGAGCGCCTAATCATAAACTGCACCGCATAGCACGCATACCCCATCCGCGTATTCAAATACGTTTCCCCGTCCACCACATCGGTACATTGATCTACTTTCCTTGGCGTTTTGTATGGCTCAAATACAGAATAGGTCCCGCCTTCGAGGCGGACATTTTGATAATCGAAGCGCAGTACATCGAGTTTTTCGCGCTCCATTTGCTCGACGAGTCCGGCGAGGACATTGGGTTCGAGGTAATCGTCCGAGTCGAGGAATTGGATATATTCGCCCCGCGCCACCGCGATCCCCGCGTTCCGCGCTGCGCTCAGTCCGGCATTCGCCTGATGAATCACCCTCACCCTGCACCTATTGCACCCCTCGCCTTCGGGAGAGGGGCCGGGGGTGAGGCTATCCGCTATGGCTCCACTGCCATCGGTGCTCCCGTCATCCACGAGTATGAGTTCATACTCCTCCGGCGGGAGGTCCTGGTTCAACGCACTTTCCACGCACTTGCGCAGGTATGGTGCGACATTATATATCGGTATGATGATGGATAATTTCATCTTCGTTTCAAATTTGCGTGCAAAGGTACGACTTTTTTCTCATATACGCAAATAAAAATATAATTTTTATAGAAATTTTGCGAATTTGTCCCCAATTTGCTCTATCACATCCTCATCGTCCCATTGCCGTCCCGAGGATTTTTGTATAGATTTTTTGTCAGATTTTTATCGGATTTTTGAGGGCTTTGCCCGATTTAAAACAATTGATCAAATGATTTTGTATCTTCCTTATTAAGATTTTCCTCGCGTCGCGATAATTCCTATTGGTTTCTTACCTGCGGTGCTCTTGGCTGCGCACTATTTTTGGGGTAGTACCTGCGGTGCGCGGGGCGGCTCCCTGGCGTGTTCCTTGTTTAGCGCCGTTGAGCAGTGCGACGCTCAAACTCGCCTAATCTGCGAAATTGAGGAATTCGGGGCGAAGAGCACCCCTGCCGAAGCGGAGCTTTGGCATCGTGCTGAGCCCTGAAGTCCGGGCCACCCGTGCTTTAGCCGGGTATAAAGGCAAGCGTGGGCTTTTGCGATGGCGCGAAATCCGCGTAATAGCGAAGCGAGCGGGAGATATAAGAAAACCAAGCGGGAGAAATAATAAATCAGTGGAATCTGTGAGAGATTTTGGTAGCAAACTGTGAGAGATTTTGGCTACGAAAAACGGACAATTTCACAATTAAAGAGACAATTTCTCAATATTTTAGGGTATCCATGCATTTTCTTCGCCAAAAATTTGGTAGTATAAAATAAATGCATTAATTTTGCATTGGATTTAAGGTTAATCTATTCAAAAGTAATTTATCTGGGGATTCCTCGCAGTGATGCGCGGAATCTTTTTTTATGGATGCTATAAAAAGAAACGGTTGTAACTCAATCAGATTACAACCGTTTTTGCATTAAATTTTGGAATTCAACTATTCTGCGCCAACTTTTTTTTGGGAGGGAAAGAAATTTCTTTCCTCGGCATAAAAAAGCCTTTTATACAATTCATATTTCGAATACTAACCTGTATATGGGTCTTTGCATAAATCTCTGTATCAAAAAGTTTTCCACCTTCAGTAAAGCAACCACGGACCGAATCGTATGGCTTCACAGCTGAAAACCCGTTTTTTTCAATATCTTGGAGATAACACTGATCCGTACTAATGGTTGTATAATCGATTACTGCACAATCTAATTTTCTTAATAATTTATCATGATTTTCATCTCGGGGAACATCTTTGTTGGTCGGAATAGTTTTGCCGGTAGCCTTAACGTCTGCCATATAAGATTTATAAGCCTCCTCAAGCACCTTTATACATGAACTGTCTGTTAAATCGAGACAGGTGCCGAGCTCATATACAACCCCTATAACAGCGGCCTTGGCAATCTTTCCGACTTTTTCCTTTTCTTTTGCCCACTCCAAGGCGCGATCTAAATTGTTTTCCCATATATAAAAACCACCACCCAACCAATCATAATCATTATGACTGGTTTTAATAGATTGCGGATCGCGGAGCAAACCATCCCGAATAGCCTCGTCACATCCATGAAAGCCTATATACAACCCACTTCTATTATTATAAACTAAATTCATTTAGCCGCAGATGAATTTAAAGAACGATACTGCGCAGTATAATTACCATTCGCGTCAACAATACCGCACATACGAAGGCGAGAAATAGCATCCTCGCGAGTAACACTATTTCGATCCATTTGTCGAAATACATCTTTTTGAATTGTTAATTGAGAATCACTCATAATTTTAAATGTATAATAAAGGGTTTGCAAAGATACAACTTTTTTTTTGAACCACCAAATAAATCTTAATAATAGTATATAAAATATTAATAATTGATAATAAAATATTTATTTATATTATATTAAATATCATCAAAATTAGTTATTATAGTACAATAATCGTGCCAAAAGTGGTCATTTTGTAATCCCTATCCTATCATCATTATCTATCCACCAATCAATCCAGCACACCACTTGACCGGCATATTCGCATTTCCCATATGCATTATAATGTTTTACATTGTTTGTATAAATCAATTAATGTTCCTATGGACATATCGACTAAGGGTTCATACATAAAACTATTAATATGAATATTTTCCGGCGTAATCACATTAACACGCTCTAATAAATTAATATTCTTGATAGCAACATCGTTCTCTTTACATTTTCTTAAAAGGCAGCTCTCTTGATTCTTACTTATTTCTTTAATAGCAACATGGGCTTTCTGGAGTTCTGTAATCATATAGTCTTCAGCCAAAAGTCGAATAGCTATGGCCAATGTTACTTTAGCAGAAATTTGCATAGCATCATGAACCGCTTGATCTACGACTGATTGTGCGGCATCCATAATAATATTAAAGATCGGTTTATGTGATTCTGTATGCTTCCATATTTTCCCCCCATTATATTGTTGTAAAATCAAAGAGATTTCTTGGTCTGTGATTGTTTTTGTATCATCCTTAACATGTAAGCAATTTGTCAACTTTTTATACTCATTTGAATCTTGTCCCAGATGATACTCCACAAGGTTGCGTACAAACGGAATCATACAAACATAACACATATCTTTATCTGTATTTTGTTGTATAACATCAAAAGGATTTCTATATCGATAATAACCTATTGAAAGTTCGATACACCCGGAATCATCCCTCGTCGCATAATATACTAGGGTTTCAATCCCAAGTCGAGAAGACACCGTTCTATAAAAATCGAAGTTGTGCGTCAACAATATGCTTTTATAATGAGCACTTGGATCTTTTTGCAAATCATTCAGATATTCAATAATCGCGTATTTATTCTGGTAATCAAACGAATCCGCGACATCATCAAATATCAACAACTGATCTTCATCGCGATATCTCCGTCCTTCAATTTCAAACAACATTTGGAGAATAAACAAGGCACGTCTCTCTCCTTTACTCAAAATATTGTTCACCAATTTACTTTTGTCTTGCGGAATTAATTTGCCGTCACAAATATAATTAAATTGAAGATTAGGAACAGCTTCTTTTAGCACAACATCTTCCACATTTGTTATAGAAACCTCAAATGGAACATGAAAACGACTTTGATATAATTTGATTATGTTTTTCCAAGTCTCATTCTCCTTTTGGGCAACTGCCACAAGTTTTTTTAAATCTTCTAACTTTCCTTTATAAAGAGCAATTAAATCCTTCGTGCACGACAACATCTCTTTTTTACATAGGTGTCCCATCCAAAAAGCCTTACGAAAATCCTCATAATGAGCTAACTCAGCGATAAGAGTATGGTCTTTTTCCAACTCCATTTTCATATAGCGGAGATCTTGATTAGCATCGATTGCTTTCGTAATTTTATCAAAGCGTTCTTTTAATGCCTCATCTGCTAATAGTTTTGTTTTTTCCCGATCCATTATATTGGATAATACAGAAGCCGTATCTACAACAGTTCCGTCAGATAAAACAATTTTATGATTAACGCCAAAGAAAGCACCATCACTTACAGATTGATGCAATTGATTTGCCTGAAAAGTTCCAAAATTATGTTCCCCTGTCTTATGATATAAAGAAGATTTCTCTAGTAAAGAAGCATAGCGGGATAAATATTCATCCAATTCTGTTTGATGTTTGTCCAGAAAAATCTTCACTTTTCCTGCCTTGTCAAAAATATTATTGTACTTAAATTCATAAGTTGTATATCCATCATGAATGTTAGACTCTATCCTCAGTAAGCAATCAAACAATGAATCTCTTTCGGTTTCACTGAATGTTTTTATGATTTCTTCTTCACAGTCTGAACTAATAGAATCAGATTTTAGTTTTTTTATAAATAGATTTTTAGCAGTGATTAATTCGTTGTAAATTTTGTCATACTCTTGTTTTAACTCCTTACTGGCTAGGAAGGTTGAGCAGTACGCTGAGGCGTCGTAATTATCATCTTCCGCATTGACAACAAAAATATTAATAGGATCTATTGGTTTATCATCTGTAAATACATTCGATATAGAAGATCGATCTTCAAACAATTGATCATACACTCTTTGCTTAGGATCGTTTTTAGAGATAATAGACATCGTTTTTGCAAACGAAGTCTTCATGGTGCCATTTGGCGCATATATCATCGCTGTATTTTTGCCTTTAGTAAACGTAAATGTACAATCAAATTTTCGAATACCAAAACAATTCTCAAGATGTATGTCTAATTTATTCATATTTTATTGATATATAACTATTTATATTCGTCACTCTTTAATTTCCATCAATTATATGACTTTTTCGCTTTCACTCTGCAAATATACGACAAAAATTTGGGATTAGCAAATTTTTCTTCATTTTTCTCCCCAAAAAACTCTCTCTTTACATCAAAAAAGGTCCCTTTCTCTATAAGAGATGGGCTTTGGGTGAGATTCGGATATACATCTATTTCAATATCCCCCACTTCTCCAACTTAAACAACACCCGCTCAATAAAGTACACAACCTTATACATATGATACTTCCGTATCCGATCCATCATTCGCATATCGGCAGCATACTTATCGTAATCGGCCAGAATCATTCGCGGAACCTCACGTTCCAAGACCGGACGCCGCTCAATCGGCCAAAGTTTCGTATTACTCTCACTCACACCGGTCATATCGAAAATAGTCACATCAATATTCACATAAATCGGCTCTACCCCGCCCAACGGAATAGCCCGTAAGTACCACGCCCAGTCGCTCACAATCTTCAGCGACTCGTCGTAATACCCAAACTTATCAAAGAGACTCTTTTTAATATACACCGGATCATGATTCAGTGTCCCGTGATAGAAACTGAGCATCGTCAGTCCCCCACCCTCGCCTCGATCGCAATACGTGCGCCCATCCGGCCACTGCTTAATCATATTGCCATACAATATATCCACCTCTCTGCCTTTCTGCCCTTCCGCCTTTCCGCCTCTCAGCCCTTGCAAATGCGTCAGCATACGCACGCATACATCCGCTGCCGCGAGCATATCCGCGGAATTGAGAATCTCAATATACTCCCCCGTCGCCATGCGGATTCCTTTATTCATCGCGTTATAGATGCCTTTGTCGGGTTCACTAATCCATCTATAATGGATTCCATTGGAATATGTTCCCTCGCCTCTCAGCCCATCCGCCTCTCCGCCTATCCGCCTTAGGAAAGAAACCGAGTCATCCGTCGACGCTCCGTCAACGATGACGTGTTCAATCTCGAGGTCCTTAACCTCTACTTGATTCTGTACGCTTTGGATGGTCTTTTGCAGCCCTTTTGCATCATTGCGATTGATGGTAATAATTGATAAAATCATAGTCATAAAAACCTTTGCGAGTGCAAAGGTAAGGAAAAAAATCGATAAAAACAACAAAAATGCAAAAGATTTTCACTTTTGTACAAATTTCTTTTACTTTTGTACAATTATTACAAAAATTTCTCTATATCTTTCGCAAATTCAGCAGAAAAGATATCGGTACCCTTCGGTGTAAGATGTACACCGGCATTAAAGAGCGTTGAATCTGTACATATCCAATAATCGTCGCAATAATCCAAATACGGAATATTCGAACTTTTCGCAATAGAATCAAAATAATGCCTATTTTCTTCTAGGTTCCTATTCATCAAATAAAACGGATGATATTTTGGAGAATTAGCAAGGATAATTTGTATTCCCTCGTTCTTCCATTCCGTCAGCGTTGTTTCGAATAATCGCTTTGCCTCTACATCCATCTCTCCAGACACGCTATCCGTAAAATGCAAACGTTCCGGATTCCATTGATCCGTATCCGGTGTAAAGCCCTTATAAGAAGCGAATTCCGTATGATGACTCAAATGCAGCACCTCCAAGAGGGCTCGCTTAATTTGCGTTTGATATCCCCACCAACGAATCAGCGGGCAATATACATCGAATGCAGAATAGCCTACCCTACGCAATTCGGACGGCATCTGCTTATCATAAATAAGCGGAAAATATTGCTCGGATTGATGGTTATGCTTTACATCAGCAATGGCTAACGCGATATAATCGATATCCCATATAATATACTTCGGCTTCGGGTTGTAACGACAATAGTAGCGATATTTCATCAATTCCACATTAATAGGATATCCCCCCATTCCTAAATTATAGAAACTATGTCCGGTGATTGAATCAATGATATACGGATTATAGTGCTCCAATCCGCGAGAAGTTCCCATAATTACCCCGTCGCAATCAAACGTATGATTACGCATCTCTGTCCAAGGTTGGCAAGGATAACCGCCCTCCTTCCCTTGCCCTTTGCAAAGCAAGTAATCCAGTCCCCAAGCCAAGCCGTAGATGACGATGGCGAATACAGCCAATTTGATAACGAACCGTTTCATTTAAAAATACATATAAATAAAATTCTCCGTATGCCCACCAAAAGCGAAGAACAAAAATAGCAAAATCAAATACAAAGCATATCGAATCATAGGATGTTTGTGCGCCACATCTAAGCCGTGATTCCCTCTACGCTGCAACCAATCTACCACCGCCATAATTCCAATATTCATTAATAGGAAATTGATACCCTGGTGATTCGGCACGCTCATCAAACTCCTATCACATATCCCGCTCATCACCTCCCAAGCTTGAGTAAAGTTATCGGCACGGAAAAGGATCCAACCGATCGTGGCCAAAGCAAAGGTCAAAAGCATCTGGCCGATTTCTTTTAGATTCGGATACCAGCGGTCATGAGCGACTACATGCTCGTATTTTGTATTGAGTCCCAAGAGAATGAGGATGACCAATAGCAATCCATGATACCCACCCCACGCAACAAAACTCCAATCCGCCCCATGCCATAAACCCGACAAGAGGAAGATAATCATCGTATTCGCTATCGTGCGGGCTTTACCATTCCGACTACCGCCTAAGGGAATATATACATAATCTACAAACCAAGTATTGAGGCTAATATGCCACCGTCTCCAAAACTCATTCATATTCCGACTGAAGTACGGGAAGAGGAAGTTATCCTTAAACCGGAAGCCGAGCAACTTCGCGCTACCGATCGCCATATCGCTATACCCGCTGAAATCACCATAGATTTGAATCGTATAGAGGATAGCAGCCAAAAGCAATGTGCTCCCGCTCTGATGAGCGATATCGGCATAGACGGCATTCACATAGGTTGCACAGTTATCGGCCACCACGACCTTCTTAAATAATCCCCAAATGATCTGCCGGCACCCATCCGTAGCGAGTGCGTAATCAAATACTCGCTTCTGCTGACACTGCGAAATAAAGTTCGAGGGTCGCTCTATCGGTCCCGCCAATAACTTAGGGAAGAACCCTATATATAAGAGGCAATCAATAAGAGACCCTCCCCATCCCTCCCTCATAGGGCGGGTGTTTATGGGTAATTTATGATGGTATGAATCTACAACGTAGGAGATTGCCTGGAACGTAAAGAAACTGATTCCTAATGGTAAAATCAATTGTAACGTGCTATGACTCGCATCTAAACCGAATATGTCGCAGAAAGAGTTCACAAAGAAGTTATAATACTTGAAGAATCCTAAAATACCGAGGTCAATGACGATGGCTATCCAAAGCAAAATCTTGCGCGAAGAGGCTCTCATACCCCCCCCTGTTGCATTCGTAAGGACTTGCCCCGTTCCATACGATAATAGGCTCATGCCGACAAGCAAGCCCAAGAACCGCCAATCCCAATGAGCATAAAACACATAACTCGCGAGAACAAGGAAAGCATTCTGAATCAGTACTTGGTGTTTACACTTATCCAGTGCATAACCAAATACAAACCAATACAAAAAGAATACGATTGGTAAAAACAGCGCGTATGTCAGCGAGTTAAATAGCATTGCGGGTGCAAAGGTAAGGAAAATTTGCGATATATGCAAAAATTTTTATCATTTGCCACAAAAAGAGCACGTTTTCGTATAAAAAACAAACACGAAGGAAAGGAAACTATCGAAAAATACGATAGCAATATCGAGAAAAACCTTAACTAATTATTAGGGTAATACCGATCGTGGCATAGCGTTTGTTTTTGGTATATTAGTCGTTAGTTATTAGTCGTCAGTATTAGGCAAGGGCCCTAGTCTAAAACTAAAGACAAAACACTAAAGACAAAAAATCATTAACCAATTTAAAACAAACAGCTATGACAACAAAATTGTACACCGCAATGAATGCGCAGATTAACATGGAACTCTGGTCCGCGTACCTGTACCTCAGTATGTCTCTGCACGCAGAGAAGATCGGTCGAGCCGGCATCGGCAAGTGGTTTTACCTCCAAGCAAAGGAGGAGCAAGAGCACGCCCGCCGCTTCCAACAGTTTATGATTGAGCGCGACGCGCCGGTGACGCTGCAGCCCATCGAGGCCGTGCCGACGACGTGGAAATGCGTTCAGGAGATGTTCGAACAAGCCCTCGCCCACGAGCAAAAGGTGACGCAATCCATTCATCACTTAGTCACCCTCGCCCGCGAGGAAAAGGATTATGCCGCCGAGGAACGACTATGGTGGTTCGTCCGCGAACAAGTGGAGGAGGAAGCAACCGCCAAGGGCATCCTCATGGATCTCCAATTAGCAGACAACGATCCCGCCGCCCTCATCGCCATCGACTCCCGCCTCGGTTGCCGCGAGGAAGGGTAAGTTCCATGGCGCCCCGCCAACAAAAAAAAGAGTAGCGACCCTCACGGGCAGCTACTCTTTTATTTCCTGAATGCGACGGCGCGGAGGATTCTGAGGCCTATTGATCCGAATAAGAGCAATAGCAGAATCCAGAAGCCGGTGGTGCAGTCCTTATAGAACCGAGGAATGGGTTTGTCGGGGGCCGGCACCTGCTGCGTGTGCCACCGCTCGACTACGATAGTGTCCACCCTTACCTTTACCTTCTGTGGAATCTGTTCCTTTTTTATAGCCGCCCCGAAGGAGGGGGCCGGATCCGTGGAATCTGCGGAATCTGTGAGAGACAGAACCGTCCCGGGACGATACGTCACGCTCACGGAATCACGGAGGATGAGGGGTACGACTTGGGGTGCTTTGCAGCTCGCCAAGAGCAACAACATTAAAAATAAAAATACCTTTTTCATAACTTCATCATTTATTGATCTATCATATCCCCGCCTGTTTCTTTGGATTTTTGTATAGATTTTTATCGGATTTTTGCTCCGTAGGAGCTTTCCAAAAATTGCTCATTCGATTTTCTTTTCGTCCTTACTAAGATTTTTTTAGCGTCGCGTCCGCTCGTCGGGGCGTTCCGTCGCCCCTTGCCGCGGGGCGCTCTTGCGCGGCGAT